>JAJDEG010000141.1 GCA_029259895.1 Planctomycetota bacterium | reverse complement strand
CGCCATTGTCGGTTTTCGGGATCGACGACGGTGAGCAGGCGAACGACGTTGAGGACGGCGACGTGGTCGTGGCGGTGCTGGTCGATTTGCGCGATGCGGCCGAGTACGTCGGCAGACAGGCGGCCGGCGGCGATGGCGGCGAGCGCGGATTGCCGGGCGCGGTCGTAGTCGCCGAGCTCGAAGTAGGCGTGGGTGAGCATCCGCGGGATGTCCGGCTCGACGGGGTACTTCGCCGCGAGGGGCGCGAGCAGGTTGACGGCGTCGGCGTACCGGGCGGAGTCGTATGCGGCTTGGGCGGCTTTGAGCGATGCGGCGTCTTCGGCGGTTACGTCGATGGCCGCGGCCGTTGGCGCGATGATCGCGAGGAATACCGTCGCCAGGAATACGGTGGCGAGCGCGAGTCGACGAGTGGCGGTTGTTGGCATGGCGTTTACCTCTCGATGCGTTGTCGATCGGGGCGCGTGTCGATGGACGGTGGTTTGCCGACGCGGGTGGGCGCGGCGAACTCCGCGGGGGCGAAGCGACTAGCGGCGATTTCTGGCGTGGGTGAAGGAGATTTCTTTGATGCCCCAGACTTTGACGGCGCGGCCTTGGTGGCGGGCTGGCTCGAATCGCCAGGAGCGGGCGGCATCGCGGACGGCTTGGCGAAACGCCTGAGGGCCGCTGACGAATTGCACTTCTTGGACGCGGCCGCGTTGGTCGATCAACAACTTGACGACGACCTTGCCCTCGATGGCGAGTTGCTTTTCGCGGGGCGGGTAAACGGGTTCGGCGTTGCCGGCGGGTTCGCGGGGCGGTTGGTCGACCTGGTCGGCGCTGGGAACTGTTTCGTGGGGCGAATCGATTGCATCGCGATCGGACGCGGGGCGCGATGGAGTCGCTTGTGGAGCCGCGGCCGACGGATTTTGCGACACGACCGGCTTGCGCACGACGACGTGGATTGCGTCGAGTTGTGGCGTCGGCAGCGACGCGCTGAATTCGATCGGCTCGACAGCAAGCGAGGTCGGCGGCGGGGCGTCGAGATCGACCGTCATGATTTGCGGAGCGGCGTGCGATTGCGGCGGTTCGCTGGGGCGTTCCGGGATGTTTTTTTCCGGCGGCGTTTGCCGGCGAATCAACGTACAGCGGATCGGTTGCGAATGGTCGGCGCTAGCGGATGCCGGGCGATTGAGCGCGGCCATGATCCAAACGCACGCGAACGTAAGTACGGTCGCGCCGACGACGGCCAGCAGCGCGTGCAACAGTTGGGTGCGGCGAGGGTTCATTCGGCGGTCTCCTTGCGTCCGGTGGCGACGGCGACGTCGGTCGCTCCGGCGAGGCGAGCCGCGTCCATGACTTCGATGAGTCGGCCGGCGGAAGCGTCGGCGTCGGGGATGACGATGACGGTACCGTCGGTCTGGCGAGCGACAAACTGGCCGACCTTAGTGCGTAACTCGTTGATGGAGACGCGAACGCCCTCGGTGTATACATCGCCAGCGGCGGTGACGCTGATTCGCATGCTGGAGGGCTCGAGCGATTGCGACACCGTTGCCTGCGGGCGGGTGACTTCGACGCCGCTGTCGCGGGCGAACGTGGAGCTAACGAGGAAGAACAATAGCAGGATGAACACGACGTCGATCAACGGCGCTATGTCGATCGGCGGGCCCGACGGTTGTTCGCGAGATTGTACGGAGCGGAACATGGGGAGCACGCTAAAAAAAGGCGGTTCATACGTCGCGGCAGACGATCGATTCGATGCGTTTGACGCACAATTCCGCCGCGTCGAGGTAGCGTCGCACGCGGGCGGCGAGCATTCCATGAGCCAGCAATACAGGCACGGTGGCCACGAGACCGGCTTGCGTTGTGACCAGGGCCTGCGAAATACCGTCGGCGAGGACGTTGACGTCAGGTATGCCACGATTTGTGAACGCGCCGAATGTTCGCGTCATGCCGAGCACCGTTCCGAGCAGGCCTAGAAGAGGCATCGCCGCGGCGAACATAGCGACGATGCGCAGCGACCGCCGCCGCATTAACCTCTCGCCGCGCAGCAACGGCGCGACGTGAGCGGCGAACGATTCGCGGTCGTCGGATGCGATCGCTCCACGGCCGGCCGACGCGGAATGGACGCCATTTCGATAATCGTGCGACCCGACTTGCAGCCCGGCTTTTAGGTCGGTCGTTATTCCGTGCTCCGGAAGTCCGAAAGTGCGGCACACATCGAACCACTGGCTTGGGCGACGCGCGGCTAGTGCGAGCCATTCGTAAACGATGACCGCCCAGGCGGAGACCGACAGAACGACGATCAGGCCCATGACCCAACCGCCTTGACGAGCAAGTTCGACAATTTCATCGATCAACGGTCAACTCCTCGGCGGCTTGCCGTGGCGTAGCGGCACGGAGCTGCTGTGTGGGCTTGGCGACGCGAGAGCTGGTTTGCTGGCGCGACGCGGCATCGTCCGATGAAGAACAAACATCCGTGAGAGGCGTGCGATGAACGAGCGTCGTGAGGAGTGTCGCCGAGTGGCGTTCGGCGTCGGCGACGATGCGGTCGGAACGGGAACGCAGCAAACAGTGAACGATGACGACCGGCACGGCGATCATCAGGCCGAGGGCCGTAGTGACCAGGGCCTCGGAGATTCCGCCGGCCATCAGCGACGGATTCGTATTGCCGAAAGAACGAATGACCGAGAAGGTGGCAATGATGCCAGTCACCGTGCCGAGCAGGCCGAGCAGCGGAGCAACACCGGCAAGCGTGGCGAGGGCGGCCATGAAGCGCTGTAGCTTGGGAAGCTCGTGGAGGAGTTGCGTTTGAATTGCGTCCTCCATTGCTCGCTGTCCGAGCGGTCGGCGGACCAAACACTCGGCGAGCACGCGCGGCACGACGCCTCGGCGACTAGAACACGACCGCTGAGCCTCGTCGAAGTCGCCGGCCAGACAAGCGGCGAGGACGCGGGCCGCGAGATTCTCGGCGTTGGGATTGCGGCCGAAAAAGAAGATCGCGCGTTCGACAATCAGGGCCAACGCCGCCACGGCGACGCAGACGAGCGGTATCATCACCAGGCCGCCAGCGGCGAACCATTCGTAGGTGGTCGACTCGCCGGTCGCGGCGGATTCGACACTCAGTCGGCCCGTCGGATCGAGGGGAATGGCGACGGTGCCGGCATCGACATCGCCAGCGGCGCGAACATCGCCCGATGCAATTCGCTTTACGGCGGCGCGAACGAGCTGCTGGGTTTGCGAGTCGAGATCCTCGGTCCAGCGGTAGCCGGTCGCTTCGGCGGCGCTGGACAGCGAAATACCGGCGCGGCCGTCCTCGACCGTGACGTAGGCAAAACGGACGTGACCGACGGCGAGGAGTGCGACGCGCTCGCGCTTGCCCGTGGCGGTGAATATTTCCGCTTCGGAGACGCCGACGCGCGTTGCCTGTTCGTGGGCGGCGTCGAGAATGGCGACAAGTTCCGCCGGCGATCGAGCGTCGTCGTGCGTCTCGCCGCGCGTGCGCGGCCAACCTAGATTGGCAACGAGCGACGGGAGGCGATCGACCCATGCGTCGCTACCGGGCACTTCGCGTAGGTGCAACCGCAACTGTTCGCCGGCGTCGCGAAGGGCCGCGGCGAGCGATGCCGCGTGCTCGGCGAGGATCTTCGCGTTCGTCGCGGCGTCAGCGCTTTGCGTGCGGAGCGAACCGAGGCGAGATTCGCCGCGCTCGCGTTCGATTTCCGATCCGAGCAAACGATCGGCAAGCTGCTTGCGCCGTTGGATGAGTTCGGCCGCTTGGCCGTCGTGTTGCTGCTGGACTTCGGCAAGGGCGGCTTTCTCTCGATCCAGTTCGCGACGTAGCGAATCAAGGCGGTCTCGCAACTGATCCGCCGTCAATATTGGCGACGATATTGCTGGCGACGGCAATGCTGGCGACGTTAGTGTTGGCGACGATGCCGCGGACTTGGGCGGACGGTCGGCAGCGGGTTGCGCATGGAGACCGCGCGACATCGTGGCCATCTGCGCTATCGAAACGGCCACCGCAGCCACGACGATGCGCAGAATGACGATGCGTGCGACCGTCGGCGACGCGAAGCTGGCGAACAAGTTTTTTTTGATCCGACCGATGCGCACGCGTTATTCTCCTTCGGCCGGCGGCGGCGTATCGATCAACACGGGGACGGCGACGACGGCTGGCGGCTGCTTCTCTCGAACGACCGCAAAAAGATCGCGAATTCGTTCTCGTTCCGCTTCGGGGAGATCGAGCCGCCACGGCGACCGCGGATCGCCAGACCACAGGCCCACGGTTTGGCCGTCCTCGGAAACGAACGCCTTCGACGCCAGGCCCAAGCGATAAACCCAGGCGTGTTGCGACCGATCGCCGCCGTCGAACACGATCGGTTCGTTCGTTACAGATACGGTGCGCGCCGTTTGCCAATCTTCGCCGACGAGCCGCAGTGCGTCCGACGCGCCTTCAGCGCGATGTTGCGAGTCGTCAGCACGAAGTAGCTTTAGAGCGTCGGCCATGTCGGCGACGCGAACGGATGCGTCCGGAGTCGCACTACGTTCGATGCGGCGTTTCGCACGGTCCGCGAAGGGCGCGACTCGGTCGGCGACCAGATCGATCCACGCCTTGGCATCGGCGGCCGACTTTTCGTCAGCTGCCAGGGAAGCGTCAAGGCTGGCAATCTCCTGGCGCTGGTCGGCGACAAAACGTTCGCTCGATTCGAGCTGCGATTCGAGTGTTCCGATCTGCCGATCGAGCTGGGCGAGTACGGCTCTGTGGCGTTCGTCGGCTTCCAATCGCTCGCGGCGAACCGCTTGAAGCTGTTCAACGAGTTCGCGGATTTGCGTAGCGAGCACCGCTCGTTCCGAATCGCTTTGCGACGCGGGCGGCGATTCAACTGCCCGAATTATTGGCGTTGTCGTCGCGCCGACGACGAAAGAAATCGCCGCGACGCCGACGATCGCGCACTGGATCATGTGACGTTTCACTTCAGCACCTTGGTGGAATCGTTGCGTCGCAGCTACCGTGGGGTTCTCGCCGACGCACCGGCGACCGGAATGGTGTACACGCCGTTGGCCTTGCCTTTGAGCCACTCCGCGCCCCCGACGATGAGCAATTGGTCGGCGGCGGTCGTCACCATGCGGTGGAATAGTCGTTTCTCGCGCAACTCTCCGGCGGACTTCCACTGCCCGGAGGCTTCGTCGAGTCCGTAGACCTTCGCCGAGACGTTGCTGACGTAGACCTTGCCTGCGGCGGCGAACGCGGACGTGCCGAAGCCGTCCATGCCTTCGCCGGGCAGCGTCGGAGCTTTCGTCCACTCGCCACTCTTCACGTCGAAGGCATCGACCTCCATCGACACTTTGCGGCTCGGTTGCATTCCGCCAATGGCGTAGACTTTTCCGTTTGCTGCCGCGAGAGAGAGCGCTCGTCGCTGAAACGGCGGCTTCGGCAGTTCCTTCCATTGCGGCGAATCCGCGGCGAGGTCCATCGCGTAGGCCGTGTCGTGCCACTGCGGTTCGGCATCTTTTCCGGCGAGTTTCCAGCCGCCGACCACGAATATCTTGTCGCCCAACACGACGGCGTCGTGCGACGAGCGGCCTTCCGGAAGCGGCGCGACGGCTCGCCACTCGTTGGCTTGCAAGTCGAACACTGCCACGTCGGCGGCGGAATGAAGGTCTTGTTCGTCATCGGCCGAGTTACGGGCCGTGAAGCCGCCGATGCGGTAGAGCTTGCCGCCGTGGGCAACCAAAGCCAGCCCTTGCAGTTTCGGACCGCGCGGCAGATCTTCCCATTTGGCACCAGCCACAAGCCGCAAGCGCCGAAACTGATCGGACTGTTCGTCGGCGGAATAGTCGTGCTCGCCGCCGCGATGTCCGCCGTAGATGTAGACGGCGTCGCCGACGACGGCCGCGCCGAAGCTCGTGACGCCTTCGGTTAACTCGGCGTACTGAACGGGCGGAGCGGCGGTCTTTGGGTCATCCGCGGCGACAGTACTCGATGCGAGGCATGCCAAACTCGCCACGGCAAGCGTCAGCACTCTTAGCGAGCGACACGGCCGAGATTTCAATAATTGGGATGATTGGGCTGCGTGTTTCATACGTCGTTCTTTCGTTCGTGTTGGGATGATGTTGTACTTCGGTTTTTCAGATACGTCAGGCGACGCATCGATGGCGGTGGCGATGGCGGTGGCGGCGACGAGTCGCAAGTCCGACGATGGACAATGCCGCGGCCATGACGAGAATCGATCCGCCCGGTTCTGGAACACTGTTGAGCGCTGGCCCCCGACCGCCGGGGTCGTCGATCGAATACAGTTCGGGGCTGTCGAATCCGTCGCCGCCGACGCGCCATAGCGCGAGACCGTAATTGTCCGCTGGATTGCCGATCCAATGGTTAACGATATCCGTAACGTCCGCGTAATGCTTGCCTCCGGTGGGCGAAATGGTGAGCGTCGCAAGTGACGGTTGGGCGTAGGCGTTGGCTGCAAGCCAGAACGAACGCTCGGCGGCGTCGGCGGCGGCGAAGTATCCGGCCGTATCGGCAAGCAATCCGGCGACTCGAACCGTCGACGGAAGGACAGCGGTCGACACGTTCGGCTCGACTTGCAGGTACTTCGGGCCGGCAAGCGATAGTCCGGCGACGTCGAACTCGACGAACCCGACGTTGTAGTGTGGATCGACGCCAGGCGGGACCGGCTCGCCGAGCGTGATTTCCGTGGCCGTGACGCTATTCGTGCCGAAAAAGACGTAGGAATCGGTGTCCCACGTGGCCATGGTTAGCACTTCCGCACGTACCTGGCCACCGGCACAGATCGCCAATGCCGCGGCCAGTATGTAAGGGCGAAGCGTACTAACGTAGTCGAAACAGTGCATAACGATAAACCTTTCGCGTGGGACTCTTTGCAATTCGATCGATGATTCGTTCGTGTGATTCGTTCGTAGAATTCGTTTGCTTGTCGAATAGGAATAATCGTCGAGGCGATTCGCGCCGACTACGGACGATGTCCGCCATCGCCCTCGCGGCGAAAGCGTACCGCGGCAAACAACGCTAGAGCGCCGGCAAGCGACAGCGCGATGCCGTTCGGTTCGGGAACGGCCGACGCCGTGGATGACGCGAGCGGCGCGAGATGCGATTGCAGGATCACGACGTCCGTCAACCCGACGCGGCCGTTGCCGTCGAAGTCGCCATCGCTCCAGACGGCCTCGGCGCGGCCGAAGTTACCGAGAAGCTGCGCGAGGTCGCGACGATCGACGACACCGTCTCCGTTCGCGTCGCCCGGCATAGGTTCGTTGCTCGATGCGGAGATCGCCAGCACCGGCCCGCCGCCGCTGGGGTTTTCCAGCGACGCCAAGTCGAACGTGTTCCCCTGCCCGCCAGACACGGCGACGCCCCAGAGTCCGAAACCGAAGTTGGGTCGACTGCCGTCGATCCAAGAATCGACTGCGGACGTGACGTCGATTTGATAAGTGCCGGGCGCGTCTACTTCGAGGATGCCGACGTGCGTTGCGCCGCCGGCGTAACCGCCGAAGGCCGGATCGTCGCCCTTGATGTTTTGCATGTACCATCGCAAGCGATCGAGGTTCGTGCCGAATGGGTTCATTGAAAACAACGGCGACGGATAGCCCGATGCGTCGTCGGCTTCGATGTCTGCCCGCGCGATGCTCGCCGCGACCGTGGCGGGTCCGGGGAATGTGTCGGTCGACAACCTGAGAAACTTGTCGCCGCCGCCGGCAGCTTTCGTGGAAAGCCCTTCGATGTCGTCGAACTTGATGACCGCGAAGATGAAGTGGGCGTTGTCGGCGGCGACGACGCCGGCGGACAAGTCCTTCGTAAGCGTCAGACCACGTTCGTCGGACGTGTTGAATCCCATGAACATGTAGGAGTCGACGTCGTACGTGGCGGCCTTGAGCGTTTCGGCTTGCCCGCGGTTAGCCAGCGACGGCAGTAAGGCGGCCAGGCAAATAAGGAGGGCGTTTCTCATGAAAGTTATTTTCGGGGGGCTGGTGCGATCGATTCTGGCGCGATTGGTATCGACGAAGTCAGGGCGGAAAGGGCGTCGCCGCGTGGGCATCACTTGGTCACGTCACTTGGTCAACAGGAGCTTGTCTTTCGATGTGATCCGCAGGCAGTAAGTCTCTTGCTCGTGCTCGATGAAGATTTCCTTGCGGCCGCGAAACAGTTCGGCGGAGGTATACGCAATACGCGTACGCGGAAGGGCGTTTTCGTCGTCGGGTTCGCCGTTGGGTTGTGGCATGGCGTCGCCAGTTGCGAGGGAGCGGTTGGTATCGTTGGCCCCGCACGGCGGCGGGCGGTGCGGGCCGTCTAGGTTGGCCGAAATCGCCATTTCGGCGTGTCTTGGCGGGCGAATACGGTTGAGGACGGGCGGGCCGTCGAGTGAAATCGCTGACGCGGGCGAATATAACGCAATTGCGACTCAATTACAATAAGATGCGCCATGAAATCGATACAACGTATCAACATGCTGTGTGCAAACGACTTACGGTCGATTTCTAATCGTTTCGGCGAACTTGTCGCGGACTTTTTTCGCATATCCGGATGCCGAAAAGTGCCTTCGCACGGCCTGCGGCACGACCAAATGAGGGGCCGACCACTATTTCCGCGCCCCGTCGGGCTGAGCCGCGAGACTCAGCAAGTCGCTTTCGCTTGACAGGCTCCCACGAATCGCCGACTATTCGCGGCCCAAGTTTCGCCGTCCGGCATCAGCACGGCCCGGCGTAGCTGCGAACGATTCGCCCTGCCGTTGCAGCGGCACGAGTCGCGTCCCCCTGCTCAAACACGTATCCAAAAGGAAGTCGTCATGTGTCGTTCCATCGAAACGCTCTTCGCGACAGCGCCCGCGGAGGCGGCGTCCGTCGTCGCACCGCCGTCGACCCTGCCGGCGCGACAAGCGACACGGTTTCGTGCAACCGCGGCTTGGATGCTGCTGGTGGCCGCATCCGCATCGCCGGTCGCCGCGGCCGAGAAGGACGTCGCCGACCAGCGGGCGGCCGTTGGCGCATCGCATCATTTCACGTTCCGTCCGCCGGTCGTCGGGCAAACCGCCGAGCAGAACGTGGCGTTCTCGCTGCAATTGAAGGCCACGACGATTCAAGGCGGCGCGACGATCGACGAGATCGAGTCGAAACTCACACGCCACCAAACGCGATCGACCACGGCCCTCGCCACGGACGACGGTCGCGTAACCGAGGCTCGCGTGACGTATCGAAAGGCCGAGCAGGAGGTGAGCGGCCAGCGGCGAGGCGGCGAGGCCGTTCCGGCCGCCCGCGCGGATCAGGCGGTCGCCGGCAAGACCTACGTTGTCGCCCGAGCCAAGCCCAGCGACGCGCTGTCGGTGGTCGACGAAAAGGGTCACGAGCCGCCGCGGGAAGAACGCGATCTGGTCGCCAATAGCATGGACGCTCTCGGCCGACCCAACGTGCTTGGCAAATTCCTCGATGGGCGAACGCTGCGGGTCGGACAGACGGTCGAAATGCCCCGCGACGCGGCCGGAGAAATGCTCGGTTTCGACAAGGCCGTGGGCAACGTAACGAAGTTTGAAATGACGTTGTCGCGCGTCGCCAATCGCGGTGGTTCGCTGTGCGGCGAATTCGACACGCGCATCGAACTCCAGTCGCCCGACGCTGCCGGCCAATCGACGCGATTTCACGGCCGCACCATCGTCGACGTTGCCACCTGTCGCACAATCGAGGCCGAATTCGCCGGGCCGGTGTCGTTCGTGGAGAACCACGGCACCGCGGCGACGGGGTTCCAGGTATTGTCCGTCGGCGCACTGAAAGTTCGCGTGACGTCGTCATCGCCTGTGAATCGAACTGCGGCCAAGCCAGGGGAACGCGTCTTGCGGTAACGCAAATCGCCCGCCATCGCACGATACGAAATTAAAGAAAGCCCGCCCGAAGATGCTCGGGCGGGCTTTCTTCTTAACTTCTTAGACGCCACGAGATTCCACGCTCGGGCTCTCGCCACTCGTCGCTCGCTGACGTCCTAAGCAAATTTCCACTTACCCGGCACGGCGATCTTGTAGTTGCCGTTTTCGTCCGGCAAGACCGGCGGTTCGGCGTCGAAGGTGTATTCCTTCGGCGAGAGGTCATAGTCGGCGTTGATGGCGTCGTCCCACTTCACCTCGCGACCGGAGTAAGTGGCCATGCGGCCGAGGATGCTGGTCATCGAACTGGTGGCACCGTATTCCGCTTCGTTGAGCGGATTGCCTTCGCGGATGCTGGTGACCAGATCGAGATGCTCGACCTGGTACGGGTTTCCGCCGCCGCCGCGATAGCGCCATTTGCTTTCGCCTTCGACGCGGCCACTGCCGGGGTTGCAGGTTCCCTTCGTGCCGTGGGCGTGCTCCGAAACGCTGCTCCAACAGCCCGGAATATGGCGGCAGCAGGAGAACATCTTCGCGCCGTTCTTGTAGGTGAACTCGACGTAGTGGTGATCGTAGATTTCGCCGTAGTCCTTGCCGTCGCGAACTTCGCGTCCACCCATGCCCTGGGCGGTGACCGGAATATCGTTCATCACCCAATTGCCAACGTCGAGGTTGTGGATGTGCTGCTCGGTGATGTGATCGCCGCAGAGCCAGTTGAAGTAATACCAGTTGCGCATCTGATATTCCATTTCGGTCTGGCCGGGACGTCGCGGATTGACCCACACGCCGGCACCGTTCCAATAGACGCGGGTGAAAAGAATGTCGCCGATCGCGCCCTCGTGCAGTTGCTTGATCGTCTCGACGTAGACGCCCTGATGCCGCCGCTGCAGGCCGACACCGACGCCGAGTTTCTTTTCCTTGGCCACCTTGGCGGCTTCAAGCACCTTGCGCACGCCGGCCGAATCGACGGCGACCGGTTTCTCCATGAACACGTGCTTGCCAGCGTTGATGGCCGCCTCGAAGTGCATCGGACGAAAGCCCGGCGGCGTGGCGAAGATGACCAGGTCGACGGTCGTTTCGAGGAGTTTTTGGTAACCGTCGAATCCGACGAATTTGCGTTCGGGCGGAACGGCCACGCGGTCGCCGTACTTCTTCGCCAGTTGATCGTGAGCGCCATTGAGCCGATCGCCGAAGGCATCGGCCATCGCGACGAGCTTCACGCCCTTGTTGATACTCAGCGTATCCGAGGCGGCGCCGGTGCCGCGTCCGCCGCAACCGACCAGACCGATTTCGATCTCGTCGCTGCCGGCGGCGTTCGCGCTGCGGGCGACGGAAAGACCGCCGGCCAGTGCGCCGCTCACGGCGACAGAGGTCTTGATGAAGTCGCGACGCGAGGCGCCGGACGAGCCGGACGGCTGCGAGGAGGATGAACTCATGGATTCTGGCTCCCGTAAGGTGGTTGGAAGGCGGGTGGGATTAGCCTCAAGCTCGAATGCTCAAGAATCGAGGCGGGTGGGGTCAGGTTGGTGCGTGTAGAATTTAGATATTACGACCGCGCCGCACTAATGGGCTTGGCATTTGCGAGCCTCTAGCATAGTGCGGGCGGAGAAAAAATACAAACTTCGCCGGCCGGCGGTGGCGGGACGCTGCGGTCCGCGTTCCGAAAGGCCATTCGGCTGGCACAAGGTAGGGGGGAGCGGGCATGATCGGTTCGCCGACGTGGAACATCTGGGCAGTTTGCATCCGTGCGGCTTGCATCGCCGTGCCGGCCGTCTCCGCGTGGTTCGGCTCGTGCGTTCCGATGGCCGCCGCGACCGAGCCGACTTCGCTGTCGCGGTACGAGTTTACCGGCAACGAAATGGGCGTGCTATTTCGCGTCGTGCTGTATGCCGAGGACGGGGAAACGGCCCGCCGGGCGAGCGAGGCCGCGTTCGAGCGTGTCAAACAACTCAATGCGCTGTTGAGCGATTACGAAGCAGACAGCGAAATCAACCGCCTGACCGCGGCGGGGCCAAGTGACGACGGCGTCGCCGTGAGCGCGGAATTGTGGACGTTGCTCAAACGGTCGCAGCGGCTTTCCAACGAAACCGACGGGGCGTTCGACGTGACGGTTGGCCCCTATTCGCGGCTGTGGCGACGGGCGCGGCGGCAGCGAGCGCTACCGTCGGCCGAGCGATTGGCCGAGGCGAAAGAGGCCGTTGGGTATCGGCAACTGCAACTGCTGGAATCGGCCGATGGCGAAAACGATAGCAAGAACGGCGACAAGATCGGCAAGGTCCGCGTGAAGCAGGCGAACATGCGGCTCGACCTGGGCGGGATTGCCAAAGGATACGCCGCAGACGAGGCGTTGGCCGTGCTGCGAAGGATGGGAATCGGCCGCGCGATGGTGGCCGCCAGCGGCGACATCG
>JAJDEG010000015.1 GCA_029259895.1 Planctomycetota bacterium | reverse complement strand
TCGCACCATCCGCGTTATACGCCACTGGAAAAGGTCGACGACGAGGCGATTCGTCGCATCGGCGCCAAGGGCGCGGCGGCGGAGCAAGAATTCTTGCAGCAGGAAGCCGACGCCACGACGGGCTGATGTGCCGGCCCTTTTATTGCGCGACGGTTGGTGTGCCGCTGCTGACTCGCGGAGCGATCCGACTCCGTCCGCCTAACCTTCTAGCTGCAAGGTAACGTTCGGCATGATTCGTCACCGACGCTGCGTCGCGACAACGATTGTTGCGTTCCTCGCTACGACACTTTTTCCGCTCGTCTTGGATCGTGCCGACGCCAAGGACGATGCGCCGCGCTCGCCGCGCCGGCCGAACATCTTGTTCGCCATCGCCGACGACGCCTCTTATCCTTACATGGGCGCGTACGGCTGCAAGTGGACGAAGACGCCGGCGTTCGATCGCGTCGCTCGCGAGGGGATTCTCTTTAGCCACGCATACACGCCTAACGCCAAGTGCGCTCCGTCGCGGGCGTCGATCCTGACCGGTCGCAACTCGTGGCAACTCGAAGCGGCGGCCAACCACTGGTGTTTCTTTCCCGACAAGTTCAAGGTCTATACCGAAGTCCTGGCCGAAAGCGGCTATCGCGTCGGCATGACCGGCAAGGGTTGGGCGCCCGGCATCGCCCGCGATGCCAACGGCAAGCCGCGGCATTTGGCGGGAAAACCCGTGCAGGGCAACAAAGCGCAACCTCCGGCAAAGGGCATTTCGAACAACGACTACGCCGGCAACTTCGCGGCGTTTCTCGATGAAGCGGCCGGCGGCAGGGCAACTGAAGACAACGCAACCGACAATGCAACCGACAACGCAACCGGCGACGCACCGTGGTGCTTTTGGTATGGCGGTCTGGAACCGCATCGCGGTTACGAATTTGGCGCGGGCATTGGCAAGGGCGGCAAGAAGCTGTCCGATATCGACCGCGTGCCGCCGTTCTGGCCCGACAACGAAACGGTCCGGACCGACATGCTCGATTATGCGTACGAGTTGGAATACTTCGACGGCCACCTGGCCCGGATGCTCGAATTGCTCGAAAAGCGGGGCGAACTGGCCAACACGCTGGTCGTCGTCACGGCCGACAACGGCATGCCGTTTCCCCGCGTCAAGGGCCAGAAGTACGACATGAGCAACCACATGCCGCTGGCGATCATGTGGCCCAGCGGCATCGAGCGGCCGGGGCGGGTGGTCGACGATTACGTGAGCTTCATCGACTTCGCGCCGACGTTTCTGGAAGTCGCCGGCGTGGAGCAAAACGAGAGCGGCATGGCGGAGATCGCCGGGCGGTCGCTGGCCCGAATCTTTGCGTCCGAGAAGAGCGGCATCGTCGAACCGACGCGCGACCGCGTGCTGATCGGCAAGGAACGGCACGACATTGGCCGACCCGGCGACGTGGGATATCCGGTGCGCGGCATCGTTAAGGGCAACGTGCTGTACGTTACGAACTTCGAGCCGACGCGGTGGCCGGCCGGCAACGGCGAGGCCGGCTATCTCAACTGCGACGGCTCGCCGACGAAAACGGAGATTCTCCGCGGCCACCGCGCCGGCGAGGCGACGCCGTTCTGGCGATGGGCGTTCGGGCGGCGTCCGGTCGAGGAGATGTACGACCTACGCGACGACCCGGCATGCGTAAAGAACATCGCCGGCGACGAACGGTATGCCTCGACGTTGTCCGGGCTGCGGGAGCAAATGTTGACCGAACTGAAGGCGCAAGGAGATCCGCGCGTCGTCGGCAACGGCGACGTGTTCGACCGCTACCCTTACGCCGACGCATCGATGCGCGGATATTACGACCGGCTCCTGCGCGGCGAAAAGGTGCCCCGCGCGGGCTGGGTCGAGGACTCGGACTACGAGCCGCACGCGCCGGAATAGCCGCGGCGTCGCGCGATCAAGCGGAGGCGTGCATCGGTAATCGCAATTCTGCGAGGCGTCGCCTGAGCTGTGCGGATTCGACCGGTTTGATCAGGTACGAATCCGCGCCGGCGTTGCGTGCGCGGTCCACATAGTCCCAATCGTCTGCTGCCGTGACAAACACGATCGGCACGCGCGAACCGGATTGGCGTATTTTCTCCGTCATGGCGATGCCGTCGCAAATAGGCATCGTGATGTCGGTGACGATCAGATCGAATTCGTCGCGCTCGAACGCGGTGAAGCCTTCGGCGCCGTCGACGGCCGCGACGACGTCAAATCCGGCTTCGAGGAGTACGTGCGAAATCTGCGCCACGATCACTGCCGAGTCGTCGACAACTAAAGCTCGCATGTTGAACGCCTGCCCTTCGTTCGTACGGATGAATCGATCGAACGCGGACAACGGCCGCGTTCGCGTTACTTTATGCCTACCCGATTTCCAACGTGCCGATTCCCACCCGGCCCGAGCCATCCTAGGACGCGGCACACGTGAGGTGTTCGAGAGGTGCTTCGTTAGGTGCGTTGTTGATCTGGCGCGGTGCGATCCACTTTCGATTCAGTTCTATTCCAATTTCCAGGGCGAGCATTCCCAATTCGGTTTCGATGGGCACGGTCAGGGGTGCCGCGATGTCGCCGAAGTCGAGATAACGACGCCGGCCGAGCACGATCTCCGGCAGCCCCGTTTCCACGCCGGCTCCGGCAAGCAACCCGGCGGCACGGCCGGCGATGGTATTGGCCAGTTCGCCGGCCACATCGGCCACTTCGTTACCCAAGGAGAGTATAGTTCGCTGCCATAAATGAGATGCAAAGGCGCACGCCATCCTGCCGGGAATGCTGATGCCGACTTTTCCGGAAATGACGCCGTGAATCGGCACAATCCCCGTGACATCGTGCGACGCGACCAATTCCGGTTTCGCGCTTGGCCGGCCGGCGGTTGCGGAAAGGCCGAACATTTGTTCGAGCACGAAACACGCCTGTTCGGCGAACGGGTCGATGCACGTCAGGTCGGCAAACGCCAAGGCCAGGTGGTCGGGCATGGGGCACCATCGCATCCATCATTCGAGCGTCGATTCCGCGTTCGACAGCGTGAGCCGTCGAGTCGCGGAATCGTATCGGGATAAATCGCGCAGCGAAGCGTTACTCGGCGACCGGCACGACGACCGGAAACCGAGAACGAACGACATCGACGCGATAGACGAGGAAACTCGCCATGGCCCGACCTGCTCGAACTTGGATGAAAGGTGCAATGTCCAACCGGTCTGATGCGACCGGCCGCCGCGGTACGACGATCCGCGGAATTACTCTTCTCAATCTAAACCATAGCTTAGGAATTCGCTTCGGGCTTAGAATTTTTCGCTGGGAATTCGCAGTCGACGGAGGCATCGTTGTCGGCGCCTCGCGATCAATCCCACCACCAACGCTCGGCGGTTTTGGCCGGCGGTTGGCTCGACTTGAGCTCGCCGGCGAGAGCTTCGTTCTTGGCAGCGCGAATTCGATCGGCCGTGGCAAACTTTCTCGGCTCGATCCGCACGCCGCCGCTGACGGCCGCCACGATATGCTTGCCGCCAATCGTGCGATGAGCGGCAACCGTTTCGACCGATTGCGGCGCGTTGCCTTTGGCGACGACGTGCCGCCGCTCGTCGCCTAGCCACGCCATCGACCAACCGGCCGCGTCGTCGAGCTGTTCCGTCTCGATGATCGCCGCCACGAGCGCGGCGTCGCAGATGTTTTGCAGTTCCGCATACACCGGATACTTCGCCGCCAGTTCGCCGAAGTGCTTCGTAAAGTTGTGGGCGAACTCGCCGTTGGCCGGCGACGATTCGCCCGTGCCCTGCCGCTTTCCGGTTGCTTCGAGAAACTGATTCTCGCTCATCACGCGGACGCCTTGCCCGCGGATGGCGAACGCCGAACGATCGGCAGTGGCTTCGATCGCGTCGTAGTCGAGCGTGAACCACCATCGCAGCACGTCCAGCGCAGGCAGCCGCCCGTCCGCCCCGACGCGGACGCCGCTCAAGTAGCTCGGCACGCCCAACACGCCTTCTTCCAATCCCAATCCAACCAGTTTCATCCGATAGTCGGCTTCGACCAGCACCTGCGCGACGCGCGACCGCGGATCGATGCCGAACACGTCAATTTCTTGCCGCCCCAGCGTGGATTGCAGCGCTGCTAGCCATTGCTTCCGGGCTGCGTCGCCGGCGGGCAAATTCTTGCGACTCGAATCCTCGGCAAATTGGCGAGTCGCCGCCAAACCTTTCTTCGTTGGCGTGATCGAGCACCCGAATACCGCGCCGCTGCCGCGCGCATCGTTGCCATCCGCGCTTACGGCATCGGTCGCGTCGTGCCGTAGAACGTGCCGCAACACGACGACCAAATCGTCCAACCGCAACACGGGCCGGCCCGATTCGGCGCTCACGACGCGGTCCTCGGCGTCTGTTTTCCACGGTCCCGCCGGCCCGGCTAATACGAGATCGCCCGTTTCCGGATAGACGAACACGTGCGAGATCTTCGACAGTCCGGCCAGATATCGCATCGCGTCGTCTGGTGGCAATCCCAGGGCGGCGCGTTCGGCCGCGGCGCGTTCCAAGCGCGGCAATGAAACCTTTCGCAACCGCGAGACGCGCCGCACGTCTCCGTCGGGCAAGTCGCTCCGCGGTCGCTGGGCTTCGGATCGCAATGTCGCCAGTGCGCCGCCGGCGTCCGCTGCCCTATTGAGCTTGTGCAACGCGCCCTCCGCGTCGACGTAGACGCCGTTGGCGAAACCCTTGATCGATCCGGCCCCGCCGACGTCGGTCCAGGTGTCCGGTGCGACCGTCGACGTGACCAATTCCATGATCGAATCGAAGTCGATTTCCCGTTCGCCACCAAATCCACTCTCCGCATAGGCATCGCCGCGAGCACGATCGTCGCGAATACGGCCGGCCGTCGCCACGGCCGCGGAAGTCGCGCCGGCATGACGCTGTGCCGATGCGATTCGCGACAACCGATCATCGCGCTCCGCTGGATCGGCCGTCGCCTCGGCCAATCGGACGGCCGGAGCGAACTCGCCGGCGTCGACGTGGGCTGTGATCTGCCGATCGACGAGCGCCTCGTCTCCGTGAACCGACGGCTTCGCCCATAGGGTCAACGTCAGTGCGGCCAATGCCAGCGCGAGCGCTTGTTGCCGCGATTTTCCGTTACCATTTCTACGCACAGCGTTCGATCTCATCGCATTGTCCTCGCGAGTAGCCGGAACGTATCGAGTTTCTGCCGCGCCGTTTGATTTGCCGTCGGGCCTACGACCGTTATTCGCGATGTCGGCCCACGATTATTGCGGCCTCGGTGGCTTGTTTTCCGCCGGCGACGTTTCCGCTGGCGCCGATTTCGCGGGTGCCGAGGGAACTGCGTCAGACGGTGCGGCGGCGGGCGGAACGGCGTCCGCAGCACGCGATGTGTGGTCGTGGACGATCAGCCACCGGTCGTCGATTCTCCGCACGACGAGCGAAAAATTCCCGCCAACCGGTCCGGCCGAGCGTTCGAGTCGCCAGTCGCCCAGGACGAGCGCGCCGGCGTCGCCGATGGGCGAAATCTCAAGCTGCGAAAATTTTAGCGTTCCCATCGCCTCGCGGTTCGGATAACGCCGGCGATAATTTTCCTTGGTCGCTTGCCAGCCGCGCGTCGTTTTTCCGCTGGAGCTAAACGTGAGGGCGTCGGACTTCCAGTAGTGCTGCATGAACGCGTCGATGTCGCCACGATTCCAGGCATCGGCCTGTTCGTATAACACGGCTTCGATTTGTGCGGCGAGCTCGTCGGTTGAGTCGTTCGTCCACAGCCGCGAGTCCTGTCGCGTGTGCCAGCGTTGGCGCTCGCCGGAGGGCAATGTCACCGCCAGCGTCGCTAAAAAACCTTCGTCGGTTGTTTCGATTGTCGGTGGCGTCGCGAACGCTTTAGCATCCGGATTTTCCATGCCCAATTCGGCGAGGTTCGTCGCCCAGCGTTTGTGTTTGGCGTGAAATGCCTTCTGACGGTGATAGATCTCCATCAGCACGTCGCGTGCGGTGGCGTCGGCGGCCGACTGGTACTTTCCCGTTCCGGGCTTGCCGGTCGAGAACTGCACAACACCCCATCGCTCGGGCCGGTGCATATCGATGATGCCGGGCGGGGACCAGACCCAATTATCTTCGCGCTTGCCGGCCACTTTCGCGTACTTCCCGTCGCGGACCTCGTGTTGCCACTCGACGCGCGAGAAATCGACGCGCCACCGGTCGCTGTCGCGCGGCGGGGTTGGTCGTCGTGCATGCTTGCGCAGCGCCGACCAGGGAATGGCGATCTCGACCGACCAGCCTTCGTCGCGGTCGGATGGATCGTTGAGCGTGCCGCGGACGTGGACGGCCGTTATCATGCCGGTAAGCTCGAAGGCATTGTCCGCGCCGCCGCCATCTTTGTATGGCTTGGGCAGGAACAAGTCCCACGTCGTATTGAGCGCGTTGAGTTCCAACTCGTAATATTCGTGGTTGTCGCCGTTGGGGTCGATGAAGACCTCGAAGTCGTTGTCGTGAAAGATCACCGAGTCGTGCTTGGTCAGCGTGGCCCAGACGTGCGGCTCATCCATTTCGGCCGCAATGTAGAAATGGTCGTCGTCCCAGAGCATTTTCGCCCGCGTGCGGTACTTCGGAGCGGGCTTGGCGGGGCCTTCGATGTCGATGAAATCGTCGGTCCATGCCGCCGTTTGCCATGCCGGGTCGTCGAGCCGGCCGTCGATCTTCACCGCCTCCGCCGTGCGATAGCAGACGTATCCGCGCGGCGTCATCGCTTTCATCCGAGCCCAGTCGAGCGGCGGCTCGTCGGCCGCGGCATAACGCAGAAACGCCATCGCCAGAATCGTCGCAACAATTACGCCGCGGGTCGTTCGCATGTGCATCGTGGATCGCCTGTTTCGTTGTTACTTCCTATCGCTGCTCCTCGTCGAGCGCCATTCACGCCGACGTCGCTGAATCCGCTCGCCGCCGAGCCAACCGCGACAATAACCCAAATGCGGCCAGCGCGGCAAACGAAATCGCGCTCCCCATCCCCATCGCAAAGCCGTAGCCGTGCGATGCCTGCCATGTTCCGGCGGCTTTGGTGGACCACGACTCGCAGCCGTTCGTGGCCGACATGTAGAGGCTAAACTGCGTGGCGCCGAGTTCGACGTCGGTGAGGTCCATGAACCAGGCATAGGACGCGGCGGTGAACGCTCCGTAGAAAAAGTACATCGCCGCAAGTCCGATCTGAAGCAATTCCAAGTGCTGGGCGGCATCGATTTGCGTCGACTCGACGTAAGCGAGCGTCCCCGCGGCCGCCGCGCACAAACCGAGCCACACGCCGATCGCCGTCGGACGACCCCAGCGGTCCGCCGTCCAGCCACCCACGAAGCCGCCAGCGATCGTCGTCGCCACGACCCACGATATGTAGAACGTGCCGACGTCGGCTTTCGTCAAGCCGCGGTCGATCAACAGCGCCCCGGCGAGCGCGCCCGTGACTTCAAAACATGCTCCGCCGACGAGGGCAAACGCCAAGCCGACGTAAGTCGACCGACGGCGAGCGGCGCGACCGACGAGATCGAAGAAACGGCGCGGCGAAGTCGCCCGATCGGTCGGCACGCGGAGCCGCACGGTCGCCGCGAGAGTCACGACGATGCAGCCGATCATCGCGGCGACGACGACCTCGCGTCCCGCCTGTGCGGCAAACCAAAGTGTGCCGCCGCTAAACAACGCCCTGCCTAGCACGAGTCCAAACTGCATGGCGGCGTTGACGCGACCGCGTTCCGTTGCCCGCACGCACCGCATCGCCGCCCCGTCGATCGACACATCCTGCAACGCGGCGAACAGGGCGTGAACGAATAGCGCCGCGCCGATCCAACCCAGGTGATCGGCCCAAACGAAACCTTTCCAGGCCATCCACGCCAGCGGCACGAGCGACAGCGCCATGCCGATTTGCATCGACGCGATCCACGCCCGCCATCCCCAACGCGGTCCGCGCAAACAATCGACCAGCGGTGCAGCGAGGAACTTGAACGCCCACGGCAAAACCAAAAGTGACGTCAGCGCTGTGATGCGCCCGACGCTCACGCCGTCGTCTCGCAGCATGGCCGGCAATGCCCACCAGATGAAGCCGATCGGCGCGCCTTCGCAGAAGTAGAGCGCCGCGAACAGCCACAGCGGCGGCGACGGTTGGTCCGGCGGCTTCGTCGTCGCGTCAGCCACGATTATCGTGTGTCGGCTCAGCCTTCGCGGCGGCGGGTTCTGAAGCGTTAGGCTGCGTTTCGTTCGACGCCGTCCCGTTCGACGGCGTCCCATTCGACTTTGACGGCTCGACCGGAATCGTCCGCTGATCGCCCAACGGCCCCTCGGCCAGCGCAATCGGCGGCAATTCGCTGTCGGGGAAGTTCGCCACGAACTTGAAGATGTCCGGCCGTCGATCGAGCCGCGGCGTCACGGTCCCCGCGCTGCGGGCTTCATGCAGATCGTCCAAGTCGAGGTCGCAGACAAGCACGGTTTCTTCGTTCGAGTCGGCCTCGGCCGCCACGCCATCGCGGGCGAACGGAAAGTCCGACGGCGTAAGCACAGCGGCCTGTCCGTATTGAATGTCCATGTTCGTCACGTCGGGCAGGTTGCCGACGTTGCCGGCCAGACAGACGTAAATCTGGTTCTCGATCGCCCGCGCGTGGGCACAGTAGCGAACCCGAAGATATCCCTGCCGATTGTCGGTGCAGAAGGGGACGAATAGGATTTCGACGCCAGCGTCTGCTTGATAGCGCACGAGCTCGGGAAACTCGACGTCGTAGCAAATGGAAACGCCGATCCGCGCCGCCGGCGTATCGATCACGGCGACGCGATGGCCGCCGCTGATGCCCCACCACTTCCGCTCGTTCGGCGTCACGTGGAGCTTGGGCTGCTCGACGATCGAACCGTCGGGCAAACAGACGTGGGCGATGTTGTACAACTTCTCGCCTTTAAACACCGGATGGCTGCCGGCGATGATCGTTAGTCCGTACTTCACCGCCAGTTCGCTCATCAGCTTGGTGAACTTGGGCGTGTAGGCGGCCAGCTTCTTCATGCCATCTTGCGGCGAGAGGGCGTCGACTTGCGACAGCAACTGCACGGTGAACAGTTCCGGCAGCAACACGAAGTCGGAGTCGTAGTCGCCGGCCACGTCGATAAAGTACGCCGTTTGTCGCGCGAACTCGGCGAACGACTTCACCTTTCGCATCTGATACTGCACGCAGGCGACGCGAACCTTGCGAGGGCCTTTCTTCGATGGCTTGTAGTCGGGATTGAGCCACTCGATGAGGCTCGAGCAGTTCTTGCTCCGCGCGTCGCGCAGATAATTCGGCATCACGCCGCGCAGCGCAAAACCTTCGCGTAGCTGAAAGCTCAACACGAGATCGCGAATCTCGCCGGCCACCACGCGCTCCGCATATTCCTGCGGCGAATACTTATCGGCGTAGTCGATGTATCCCCACAAACGTCCGCCGGCAAGGATCCGCCGCAGGTTCATCTTGCGACACAATTGTCGGCGGGCTTCGTATAGGACCGCGCCGACGCCTTTGCCTCGCGAGTCGGGATGGACGTAGACGTCCGCGCCGTAGAGCGTGTCTCCCTTGGGATCGTGATTCGTGAAGAATCCGCTATCGGTGATGCCGGCCCAAGTATGCATGCGGAGCGGGTCGGAACCCATGTTGACGATCAACGAGGATGCCGCGCCCATGATCTTGCCGTTAACTTCGGCGACGAACTGCCCCTGTGGGAACACGCGCATGTGGCTGAGCAGGTGCGCCTCGCCCCAGACGACGTTGTCCTCGGCCATCGTGGGATAAGCCGCGCGATTGAGCGCGGCCAGAATTGGCACATCCGCACGGGTGGCAAGCCGCACCTTGGCGAGTGGTTTTTTCTTTGCGTCGGACATGGATTTTTGGTAGGCCCGCCTGAGGCGATGAGTGGAACAACCGGATTACTGTTCTGTAGATGTTTGCGTCGCGTCCCGCGGCGACCGAACAACCGGCATGATCGTATCAGGCGGCACGACGCCGGCAAAGCGACGTTTCGGGCGTATTCGGACCCGAACGGGCGACTTTCTCGGCGTTCGAGCGCGCCGCTGCCCGATGTGGTGGCCGAAAGAGGCGTGGTGTGGTACGGTTTCGCAAATGTGTTCGAGTCGATGTTGCTCGGACGGAGTCTTACGAACACCAGTGACATTAGGGGGGATTCGATGAGCGTACCCATGCGATTTTTGGCGGCCGCGATCGTGGCCACGGGCCTCTTGACGCTCGCCAACGGCTGCGGAAGCAGCAGCGGCGGCGGCGCGACGCCGGAAGAGACATTCAAGACCGCCAAGACGGCGCTGGAAAAAGAGGATTGGAAGGGACTCTGCGATTGCATGACGAAGGAAAGCCAGGACATGATGGCGGGCGGCGTGGCCATGGTCGGGGTGATGATGCAGGCCTTCGCCTCGTTCGGCGGCGACGAAGGTGTCAAGGAAGCTGAGAAGATCAAGGAGACGCTGGATAAGCATGGCCTGACCGAAGACTTCCTTAAGAAGTTGGAAGAGAAGGACGAGCCTGAGGATCCGATGGCGGCCATGAAGATCGTGCTCGAACCGGTCAAGGATCGCCCGCAATTCATCGCCGACATGATTGCCGCACTCCAGTCGATGAGCGACAAAGATAAATACGAAGAGTCGCCGATACCCAAGGACGTCGCGCTTAAGGACGTCAAGATCGACGGCGATTCGGCCACCGGCACGGTGGAGTTCGAACGCAAAGGGAAGAAGGAATCGGACGAGATTGCGTTCAAGAAAGTCGACGGCAAGTGGCTGTTGGACCTGACGGCGATGATAAAGAAACAGATGGACGGCCCAGGGGCGGGCGGTCCGCCGGCTGGTTTCCCAGACGATTTGCCGGCTGGCTTCCAAGGTGAATTGCCGGACGCCTTGCCCGGCGATATTCCCGGGGATGAGATTCCCGGGGATGAGCCGACGGAAGATCCCGGCGACGCTTAATAGCGGGCAGCGTTAGCGCTGCATTTGAACGAACTCATCACGCCGCGGGCAGGGGATATTGTTTCCCCGGCCCGCGGCGAGTTCTATAATGGGCGGCATATTCCGGCGATTCGGGTGACCGGTTCGGCGATCGTGGTCGAGCCTCGTTCGCACGGATCGTCTTCTGCCGACAGACACGCCCGAAAAGATCGGAGAAACCATGCGAAAAGACAAACGATTGCTTGCGGTCGCCATCGCCGCCGCCGGACTGGTGACGCTCGCCGCCAACGATGGCTGGGGGCAAGACTCAAAGAAAGCGGCCGACGTTGGTGCCGTTGGCGGCGCGACGCCTCAGGAGACGTTCGACGCGGCCGTCGCCGCAACGAAGAAGGAAGATTGGAAGGGCCTCTGCGGCCTGATGACGAAAGACAGCCAGGACATGATGGCCGGCGGCGTGGCCATGGGCGGGATGATGATGCAAGCAGTCTTCGAGCTAGGTGGCGAGGACGAGCAGGCGGCGGCCAAGAAAGTCATGGCGGCGCTGCAGAAACATGGACTGACGGAAAAGTTCATGAAGGAGCTCGAGGACGACGAGAGCATCGAGTCGCCCGAGGAAGGCATGAAGAAGATCGTGACGCCGATCAAGAACCGGCCGCAGTTCATCGCGGACATGATGGCGGCATTCAAAGGCGCGAAGGGTTTCGACGTCGACGACAACCCGCTCGCCGGCGGCACGCTCAAGAATCTCAAGATCGATGGTGACTCGGCCAAGGGCACGATCGAATTCGAACGTGATGGGGAGAAGAAATCGGAACCGGTCGCCTTCAAGAAAGTCGGCGGCAAATGGCTGATGGACATCACGGAATCGCTCAAGGGACCGCCAGACGAAGCTCCGCTTGATGGCGAATTTCCCGATCTTCCGGATGCCGTGCCGGAAGCGGCACCGCCCGAGTTGCCGCTGAGTCTGCCAGAACCGCCGACCGAATCGAACCTAGAGCGGGTACGGCCGGCGACGCCGGACGGAAAGGCAGGCGAGCCGAAATAGCACGCGGCCGAGCGGAAATGGCTTTGCGTCGTGGCTTTCCTGCGGCGCATCGAGGAGTTTTTCTTTCCCCGGACCGTTGCGAGTCCTATAATTCGCAGGGTCTTGCGGTGCGCACCGTGCGACGAGCGCGTGCGGCTTTTGGGGGCTCAGATTGCAACGGATTTGCCATGCGAAGCGGGATCGATCAACCACTCGGCCGAACGCCGCTTAAAGCGACTAGCGGTCTCTATGCGCTCTTGCGGTGCTCGTTGGGTTACGGCCGCGACTTGGATGCGTCGCGTCGCGGTGCTTCATTGGTGACTTGCATGCACGTTCTGCTGGGCGTTCTGTCTTACGCCGTGGTGTTTCTCTCGCCGCCGGCACACGTCCTTGCACAGGACGAACCCAAGGCGGACGCTCCGGCGGATGTGCCAGCAGAGGCGAAGGGCGACGATGCGCCCGCGGAGAAGAAACGGCTGGGTCGGCTGGTCCGCGTTGGGCTGCCGATCGAAAGCGGCGACGACGCGCGGATTCGATCCTCGATCGAGCGGACGATCGAACCGCTGGGGGAACAGACGCCGCGGCACGTGTTGGTGTTGGAGTTCTACGTTAAGCCCAACGCCGAACGCGGGCGGCAGGAGGAATACGCTCAGGCGAGCCAGTTCGGTCCGGCGTACGAGTTGGCGAAGTATCTGTCCGAGCTGAGCCGCGTGCAGAAGATCGCTTACGTGCCGACGTTGGCGACTGGACACGCCGTGCTGGTCGCGATGGCGTGCGATGAGATTCACATGGCCGCCGACGCAACGATCGGCGCGGCCGGCGTGGCCGAGGAAGGCATCGTCGATCCCGTGCGGCGATCCGGCTACAACGTGATCTTCGAACGCCGCCGCACGATTCCGCTGGCCATCGCGCTGGGCATGCTCGACAGCGATCTGGTCGTGTATCGCGTGGAAACCGACGCCGGCCGCGACTTCGTGTTGGCGGAAGACCTGGGCGAGTTTCGCAAGACGCGGCTCGTCAAAGGCGAGCCGACCGCGATCATCGAGCGCGGCCAGTTCGGCAAGTTCACCGGCACGGAAGGCCGCAACCTGGGCTTCGTCAAGTTCCTTCCACGCAGCCGCGAACATCTGGCGACGGAACTCGAACTGGCGTCCGATTCGCTCGAAGAAGACCCATCGCTGGGCGACGAGTGGCGGACGTTGCTCGTGCGCCTCGAAGGGCCGATCAGCGACCAACTCGCCACCAAGACGATCCGCAGCATGGACGACGAAATCGCGACTCGCGACGTGAATTTCATTTGCGTGCGGATCGAAAGCGGCGGCGGCGACCCGGCGAGCAGCGAGCGGCTGGCGAATTATCTGGCCGGCCTCGACGCAGGGCGAATTCGTACGGTTGCGTACATCGGCAGCGAGGCACGCGCCGACGCGGCGCTGGTTGCGCTGGCGTGCGATCACGTGGTGATGCAGAGCGGCGCGCGGCTTGGCGGCACGCCGGCCTACGAAATCGGCGAAAACGAAATCCAGCGCATTCGCCAGTCGGTGGCGACGTCGCTGGCACCAGCCAAAGGCCGCAACTGGTCGCTCGTGGCGTCGCTGATCGATCCGAGCATCGAAATCTACCGCTACTCGCGGCAGGGTGAGCGCGATGTGCTGGTCGAGTACTTTTCTCCCGAAGAAGCGGCCGAGCGGGAGGAATTGGACGGACAGCCGTGGCAGCAAGGCGAAGCGATCAAGCGCGGCGGCGCACCGCTGGATGCCGACGCTGCGCTGGCCCGACAGCTTCGTCTGGCGACGCACGTGGTCGAGGACTTCAACCAGCTTAAGACTCTGTACAACATCGACGACGAGCTCGTCGAAGCGGAGTCGAATTGGGCGACGGAGTTGATCGAGGCGCTGGCCCACCCGGGGCTTGCCTGGCTGTTGCTCGCGGTTGGATTCGGCGCGATGTATATCGAGTTGCATACGCCCGGCTTGGGCGTGGCGGGCTTTTTCTCCGGCATGTGCTTTTTGATCTACTTTTGGAGCCAATTCCTGACGGGCACGGCGGAATGGCTGGAGGTATTGCTATTCATCGGCGGCGTGATGTGCGTGCTGATGGAGATTCTCGTATTGCCGGGCTTCGGCGTTTTCGGTTTCGGCGGCGCGGTGATGATTCTGTCGTCGCTGATTCTGGCCAGTCAAACGTTTATCTGGCCCGACAATGCCTATCAGATGTCGGAGTTTCGCGACTCGCTGATGGTGGTCGGTTTGGGCGTCGCCGGTTGCATTGGCATCGCGGTGGCGCTGCGGAAGGTGTTGCCCAGGGCACCGCTGTTGGGCCGCGTCGTGCTGATGCCGCCGGAAGGCGCTGCGGCGGCCGACATTCGTCAGCGAGAGGCGATCGTCGACCTCGGATTCCTCGTCGGGCAGCGCGGCGTGATGACGACGCCCTGTTCGCCGGCCGGCATCGCGCGGTTCGACGACGAACTGATCCACGTCGTGTCGGATGGCGACTTCATCGCCCGCGGCTCGGACGTGATCGCGATCGAGGCGCACGGCAATCGTGTGGTGGTGCAGTCGGCGGAACGCGCTTGATCGCGGCGATTTCGCAGACGCTGAGTGCTGTCGCGCCGCGGCTTCGCCTTCTACAATGCGTTGCATGACGCCAGCATTCAGCCGCTTTGCCGCCGATGTCCGTACGGAAAACGCTTTCGACGTGCTCGTTGCTGCGCAGCGATTGAAAGCGGCCGGCAAGGACGTCGTCGAGCTGGAGATCGGCGACAGTCCGTTTCCGACGCCGCCCCACGCCGCCGCGGCAGGACTTGCCGCGATTAGCGAGGGGCATTGCCGCTACGGTCCACCGGCCGGACTCGGCGAGTTTCGCGCCGCCGCGGCCGCGTACGTCAATGACGAATACGGCTTGGCCGTCTCCGCGGAGCATATTGTCGCCGGGCCCGGCGGGAAGACGTTTCAAACATTATTCTGCGAAGCGTTCCTAAACCCCGGCGATGCGGTGCTGGTGTTTAGTCCGCATTTTCCGACGTTCGGTCCGAACATCGCCCGCCGCGGCGCGCGGATGGTGCTTTCGCCGCTGCTCGAATCTCGCGACTTTCGACCGAACCTCGACGACGTGCGGCGGTTTCTAGATGAAGCCCCGGGGGCGCGGGCGATTTTTCTCAACAGCCCGCACAATCCGACCGGCGGCGTGGCGACGCAAGACGACTTGCGCGAACTGGCGTGCGCGGTGCGGGGTCGCGACGTGGCCGTGTTTAGCGACGAGCCGTACGACCAAATGGTGTGGCACGGGAGGCATCATTCGCTGTTGGCCGAACCGGACATGCTCGACCATTGCGTGGCGGCGTACACGTTTTCGAAGTCGTTCAGCATGAGCGGGTGGCGGCTGGGGTTTTCAGTGAGCAGTCCGCGGATTGCCGAGCGGTTGGCCGTGCTGACGAACACGATGCTCTCTTGCGTGCCGCCGTTTACGCAGCGAGCGGGCATTGCGGCGCTGCGGCAAGACCGCGCCGTGCGCGACGAGCGGATGGGCATCTTTCGCCGCAAAGCGGAGCTTCTCGCGGCGGGGCTGGCGAAGATCGACGGAGTCCGGTGTCCGATGCCGGCCGGCACATTTTACGTGTTTCCCAACGTCGCGGCCGTATGCAATCGGCTGGAGATTACTTCGCAGGGCCTGGCAATGTATTTGCTGGAAGCGGCGGACGAAGGGTTCGGCGTAGCGTGCCTGGGGGGCGAATGCTTCGGCGAAGCGGGCCGCGGATTCTTGCGGCTTAGCTGCGCGGAAGCGGACGAGCGCATTGTCCTGGCGGTGGAGTTCTTGCCTCGCGCGTTCGAGCGGGTCGAGCGCGTGCGAGCATTTCTTGCGGCGCGGCCGGAACTCCGCTTGAGTCGTCCGTATCCTGGTTCGTGAAGCTTGCCAATTCGTCGCCACGACCGTGGACGTGCCACCGTTGCCGCCTTACGCCTCGAACTGCTGCTGCATTGCAACCGCTGATGGATATCGCCGACCTGTGGCCGATCGTTGGTCTCTCGCTGCAAGTGGCGCTGTGCGCGGTGCTGCTGAGCGTGCTCGTTGCGGTGCCGCTGGGAACGTGGCTCGGGCTGTCGACGTGGCGCCAGTCGACGTGGGTGAGGGCCATCGTTTATACCGGAATGGCGCTGCCACCGGTCGTCGTCGGGTTGGCGATCTATTTGCTGCTGTCGGCCAACGGCCCGTTGGGACCGCTCGGCTGGCTGTTCACGCCTAAGGCGATGATTCTCGCTCAAACGATTCTCGGAATTCCGTTCGTGACGGGAATTACGATGACGGCTGTGGCCGCCGTGCCGGAGGATTTGCAGTTTCAAGTTCGTGCATTGGGCGCGAGTCCGATACAGGCCCGCTTCGCCGTGCTGCGCGAGGCTCGCGGAGGACTGTTCCTCGCCGTAGCGACGGCGTTGGGGCGGAGCATGTCCGAAGTCGGGGCCGTGTGGATGGTCGGCGGCAACATCGAGGGACATACGCGCGTGCTGACCACGGCGGTCGTGTTGGAAACCGGCAAGGGAAACTTCGCGTTCGCGCTGGTGCTGGGTGGCGTGCTGTTAATCGCGGCCTGGGTGCTGAATCTGGCGGTGCTCCGCTGGCAGGATCGGGCGATTTCATGAAGAACTCACCGGCGAGCGAGGTCACTTCAAAGGACGCGGCTACAAACCATGCGGAAGCGAGGCTTCCGGCCGCGGCCGGCAGGGCGGGGACCGACTTAGCCCGGAGCGAAGCCGCCGTCTATCGCCTGCGCAACGTCGAACGCAAGCGCAGCGACGATTTTCGACTCGACGTCGACGACTTGACGATTGACCGCGGCGAGGTGCTATGTCTGGTCGGGCCTACGGGGGCCGGCAAAACGACGCTGTTGAGTGTGCTTTCGGGCCTCGTGCCGATCGACGGCGGTCGACTTTGGATTGCCGGTCATGCTAGCCACGAAGGCCCTCTGCCGCTGGCGAAACAGCGGACGATTGCCGCGGTAACGCAGCGTCCGCTGCCGCTGCTGGGCACGGTGCGACGCAACGTGGAGTGCGGCTTACGTTGGCGGGGCGATGGCGAACGCGACGGCGAATGCGACGAGAGAAACGGCGCGCGAATCGAGGAGCTCGTGGACGACGTGCTCGCCAGGTTCCGACTGAGGGATATCGCTAAGCGGAGCGCCAAGCGGCTTTCCGGCGGGCAATTGCAGCTCGTTGCTTTGGCCCGTGCACTCGTTCTGCGACCCGATGTGCTATTGCTCGACGAACCGACGGCGGCGCTCGATCCGGCGCGCGTGGCGTTGGTGGAGTCGCTGCTGGCCGACGAGCGATCGCGACGGCCGATGACGGTCGTGTGGGCGACGCACCACTTGTTTCAAGCGCGTCGCGTCGCCGACCGCGTGATGCTGTTGCTCGACGGCCGCAACGTCGAGACGCAGGCAACCGAATCGTTCTTTGAAACGCCGAGCGAAGCGCGGACGGCGGCGTTCGTGCGCGGCGAGATGATTTATTGAGTATCCGACGATGGGAGCCGCAAGATGAGTGCGTCATTCCGCCTCGCGCCCTGCATTCGGACGACTCGCAGCGGCGCGATTCAAATTGTCGTTGCGTGGATGTTTTTGACCGTCATTGGATGCAATCGCTACGCGCCACCGGCGGCGGACACGATCGTGCTGGCCACGACGACGAGCACGCAGGACAGCGGGCTGCTCGACGCGCTGCTGCCGGCGTTTCGCGCGGAGACGGGCATCGAGGTGAAGGCGATCGCCGTCGGCAGCGGACAGGCGATAGAGCTCGGCCGTCGCGGCGACGCCGACGTGCTGCTCACGCACGCCCCGTCCGCCGAAGAAGAGTTTGTCGCCGCGGGCTTCGGCATCGAGCGGCGAAAGGTGATGTACAACGATTTCGTTCTCGTCGGGGCCGCGGGCGATCCGGCCGGTATCCAGGGCCAGGCGGGTGTCGTCGACGCCCTGCGGGCGATCGCAGGTCGAGGCGCGACGTTCGTTTCGCGCGACGACGAATCGGGCACGCACCAGAAAGAACGCCGACTGTGGGAGACCGTTGGCGGCATGCCGACGGGCGATTGGTATTTGCGCTCCGGTTCGGGCATGGCGCAGTGCCTGCGGATCGCGAGCGAAAAAGAAGCGTATACGCTGACGGACCGCGGCACGTATTTGGCCCATCGCGCGTCGCTACGGCTGACGATTCTCTCGCAAGGCGATCCGCTGCTGCG
>JAJDEG010000140.1 GCA_029259895.1 Planctomycetota bacterium | reverse complement strand
GTACCTGAACGGCCAGCCCGTTGCCAGCCGCAACACGCCCGGCGTCGGAGGTATTTCACCGACGTCCGATTTGACGACGTACTACAGCTTCGACGGCACGTTGGCCGATCAAGCCCCGTTGTTCACCAACAACGCTGGCGTCGCGGTCGACAATTTCGTCGCCACGGCCGCTGCGGGGACTCTAAACACGACGTACGACGCCGGCCGCGTCGGGCAGGCGGTTCGTATCAGTCGCGACACCGGCGAGGCTGCCATGCTTACCGCGGTCGATTCCAACGACCTGGACCTGGCCGCGGACTGGACCGTCGAAGCATGGGTCAAGCCCGATCTGGCCAACACCGGCGAATGGGACCGCTTCGCCACCAAATGGTTTCCCGGCACGACAAGCTGGCATTGGGCTTTTCGCTACGGTAACAACGGCCAGGATCTGTTTCTCAACGGCACGCAGTCGATCAACGGGCAAACCGGTCAGCCAGCCAACAGTGTGCCGCTCGACCAGTGGTCGCACGTCGCGATCACGGGGAATTCGTTAACGAGTACGACCAGCGCATGGCTCAATGGCGTCGTCGTCGCCACCGCACCGTACGTCGCGGTGACCAACGGCAGCGCGCCGCTCACGTTGGGCAATTTCCGCATTACCGATGCCGCATTGCAGTTTTCCGGATTGATCGACGAGTTTGCGATTTGGAAAGTCGCGCTCACGCAACAGCAACTTCAATCGCACGTGAGCGCTGGTGCGGCCGGTTACGGACTCAATCCCGTCGCGGGCAATCCATCCGGCGTAGCTTGGAACGCGGCCGCCACCGCGGAACACGCCGATTCAGCCGCCACGGAATACGAAGTTTTCGATATCAGCCAATTCAAAGGAGCGCTGCGCGCCGGATCGAACGTGCTGGCGATTCACGGGCTTAACGCATCGACGACCGACGATGATTTCCTGATCGCTGCGGAGTTGGTCGGCGAAACCGGATCGGAGACCGACCGGCCCATTCGCGTCACGGCCGAAGTGCTGCCGACGCTCGATGTCGTGGGCGCGGTTACGCTTACCTATCGGCGGATGTTCGACGCCGAACAGACAACGCCGATGTTCGACGATGGCACGCACGGCGACACGATTGCCGGAGACGGTGTCTACACGACCACGCTCTCCTCCGCGGTGGCGGCACCGGGCGAAATGCTCCGCTATGCCGTGACCGCGGCCGATGCGGTGGCGGTTTCCACCCGCGCGCCGCTGTTCGCTTATCCAGTCAATTCGCCGCAGTACTTCGGCACCGTCATCGCCGACCCGACGATCGTAACGCAATCGCCCGTGCTGCATCGTTTTATTCAGAACGAGGCAGCGGCGGAAACCGGCGGCGGCACGCGGGCGTCCCTCTTCTACAATGGCGAGTTTTACGACAACGTATTCGTCCGCATTCGTGGCGGCACGGCCCGCGCATGGCCCAAGAAGAGCTACAAGATCGAGTTCAACGACGGCGACCATTTCCGCTTCGATCCCGACGTGCCCCGAGTCGACGAGTTCAATCTCAATACGACGTATACGGATAAGGCCTACGTGCGGGCAATCCTGTCTTACGAATTGCATCGGGACAGCGGCGGCATGGGACCGGTCACGTTCCCAATGCGCGTCGAACAGAACGGTCAGTTCTTCAGCGTCGCGCACTTCGTCGAACAGCCCGACCGCGATTTCCTTCGCCGCAACGACCTCGACCCCGACGGCGCTCTCTACAAGGGGACGGCGAACCCGACGAATGGCCTCACCGGCAACGCCGTCGGCGCGTTCGACAAGAAAACTCGCAAGGACGAGGACTTTTCCGATCTGCAAGCGCTAATCAATGGACTAGCTCAAACGGGCACGGCGCTTGAGAATTTCATCTTCGACAACGTCGACCTAGCAGCACAGATCAACTTTATGGCAGTCAACGTGCTGCTGCAGAATATCGACGCCACGGACAAGAACTTCTTCATCTACCGCGATACCGAGGGCGACGGCGAGTGGCACATGTTGCCGTGGGATCTCGACCTCGTGCTCGGTCCCAACGCGTTAAATACCGACACGATCGTAGCCCAAAACGATTCGCCGCCGGCCAACACGAGCCACCCGTTCCTGGGCATCCTCTCGGTTCCCTTTCACGGTCGCAAGAACCACCTGTTCGACGCGATCGTCAACACGCCGCGAACGCGCGAAATGTTTCTTCGCCGCGTGCGCTCACTGATGGACGAATTTCTCAACGCGGCCAACACACCCGCGGACCAGCGGTATTTCGAGCAGCGGCTCGACGAACTGGTGACTCAGCTCGGCCCCGACGTGCTGCTCGATCGCGCCCGTTGGGGCGGAAGCGCCCACTTCGGCGGTGCGACCTACACGCTGCAACAAGCCGTCGACCGCATCAAGAACGAGTATCTCACTCCGCGGCGAACGCACCTGTACCAAACGCATTCGGCAGACAACCAACCTTCGCCGGTAACGACCGTGCTCGCGTCCGGAGCGGCGGCCAAGGCGCTGGTACCGACGAGCGGCGCACTGGGGATCACATGGACGCAACGCACGGGATTCGATGATTCGACTTGGCTGGCCGGAGTGAGCGGCGTCGGCTACGACGAGGACGTCACTTACAATTCGCTGCTGGGCCTCGACCTCCGCTCGCCGGCCTTCCCCGCCGAGCAGCGAATCGACACCAACGGCGACGGCACCAGCGAGAACGACTCCGTTTACATCCGTATTCCTTTCAATGTCGCCGACCCCGCCGCGCTCACTCAACTCAAGCTGCGAATGAAGTACGACGACGGCTTCGTCGCCTACATCAACGGCGTCAAAGTGGCCGAGGCCAACGCGCCGGCGTTGCCGTTGTGGAATTCGGCCGCGACGGCACTTCACGACGACGGCGCGGCCGTGACGTTCGTTGATTTCGATCTCGCTGCGTTTTCCGGCCCCGGCGGTGTTCTCGTTGCCGGACAGAACGTTCTCGCCATTCACAGCCTCAACGACATGACCAACGGCACGGGCACGAGCAGCGACATGCTGCTGCTGCCCGAGTTGGTCAACGGTACGCCAGGCTTCGCCGGTTCGGTCGGCATTCCCAGCGGACAGGTCGGGTTTCCAACCGTTCAGTTCGGCGCGATCGATTACAACCCGGTCAGCGGAAACCAGGACGAAGAGTACATTCAGCTCGTCAATCCGAATC
>JAJDEG010000139.1 GCA_029259895.1 Planctomycetota bacterium | reverse complement strand
CAACTCAGCCACGAAATACGAACCGAACCGGCCATAGTCCCGTTCGCTGTACCGCGCCGGCTTGGGATTCTTCGGATGGTCGAGGTACACGGCGGTGTATCGCTGATCGCCGATCACGAACGACAGCGCGTTCCACGGCAGGTTCTCGTGGTCCTTGTTCTGCGGCCAGTTGCGAAACTTGCCCGGCTCGCCCTTGCCGTCGGGGCGCAAGTAATACGTTTGCTTCGCCGTTTTGTCGGGCACTTCCTGCGACGCGCGGAACTGAAAACCGGCATGCTGCGGATCGCCGTCCAACTTCAGTGGACCGACCTGACTCGTCAGCCGCGAAGTGAAATCGATCATCGTGCCGGCCGCCGAGTCGCTATCCTTCGTCGAATCTTCGCTAGCTGGAACGGAATAGGCCGTTAGCTCGCGTTCCTCCTTCGCGAAAACTTTTCCATCGCGTCCATGCCAATCGATGGCTAGGCGATGTCGCCCCATGCGCGGTCCCGTTTCCTGCGAGATCACGTTCACGTGCTCCTGCCACTCTCCCTTGTTGCAATGCCACACGTCAGCCTGCTGATTCCCATAGCTGATCTTATTGAAACCGTAGAACAACCCGCGATGATGGGGAAACAATCCGCCGGGGCCCTTCGTCAACAATCGGTCGCCCTCGGGATCGAAGACGTGGTGATAAACCTTGTACGTCTCACCGCGGCGCTCCTTCGACGAATTGTCGACGGCTTCGTACATGTAGCGGAGTACCGGGCGATCGCCGATCCGCAACTCGGTGTACTTTCCCGGCGTGTCCTGCCAGGAGGCTTCACTTTCGACGTTCGTTTTGAGCTTGGCGAGTTTTTCTGCGCCCAACGCCTCTTGCCGCGTACAGAGCATCGACACGGCGGCCGCGATAAGCACAACGAACAAGGGCCGCACGCGAGACATCGAGAACATCATGCCGGTACTCCGTAAACGCAATAAGATAATTCGTTATGGACCCACCGGACGGCGCCCGGCGGGTCCAACGCCAGGATACTTACCCGCTACACTGGCATCAACCTTCGACCGCGATCGGCCACGCTTGACGCTCGGTCGGCTACGTCCGAAGATGAAATAGCGGTTGAACGTCAAGTTTGGAGATCGTCATGCAAGCCGCCACGAAGGCACATTCATGAACGCCCCGCAACCACAGCCGGCTTACGTGCCGCCGAACAACGACGCCGATCATCTGCGTTTGCTCTCGATTTTCCACTACGTTCTGGCGGGCCTCACGGCCGTGTTGTCGTGTTTCCCGATCATCTATGTGATCATCGGCGTCGCCATAATGAACGGCAACGTTTCGCCGTTCGACGGCTTTCCCAAAGGCGCCTTTCCAATAGAAGCGATCCCGAAGGAGGCACCGCCGAAAAACGCGCCGCGCGAGGATGCCCTAGACAATCTCGCACGACCGAAAGATCGCCAACCGAACGACGATCAACCAAACCACGCGCCGCGAAACGAGGCCCAGCCTAAGGATGGCGACGATGTGTTCAAAGAGGCCCAGCAATTTGCCGAGGGCCAAATGCAATTCCTCGGCACCGTCTTCGTCGTCGTCGGTATCGCGGCTATTTTGCTTGGCTGGATCGTCGCGCTGCTGCTCGCCATCGCCGGCCGCAAGCTCGCCACACGCCGCGGACGGGTTTTCTGCATCGTCGTCGCCGCGCTGTCGTGCTTTTCGTTTCCCTTGGGAACGGCGCTTGGCGTTTTTACGCTCATCGTTCTCATGCGGCCGAGTGTGCAGGCTCTGTTCGAGCAACCGCTGGGCTTTCAGGCTCGGTAGTTCGTGCGTGGGCCTGAAACCGCGGAGGATGTGACGCCCTCGGTTGGTGAGTGGCCGGTTGGTGGGCCTCACTTCGTTCGACCCACCCTACGGCGCTTCGTTCGACTTGCGCTGCGTTGCTTATGCGAGAATTTCTTCGACGACGTGGCCGGCGACGTCGGTTAGTCGGAAGTCTCGGCCTTGATAGCGAAACGTGAGTCGCCGGTGATCGATGCCGAGTTGGTGCAGCATCGTGGCGTGCAGGTCGTTGACGTGGACGGGCTTTTCGGCGGCGTGATAGCCCAACTCGTCGGTGGCGCCGTAGGTCACTCCGCCGCGAATGCCGCCGCCGGCGAGGAACATGCTGAACGCGCGCATGTGATGATCGCGGCCGACGTCGCCTTTGTTGCTCTGCGCCATGGGGGTGCGGCCGAATTCGCCGCCCCACACGATCAGCGTATCGTCGAGCATGCCGCGCTGCTTGAGATCGGCGATCAGCGCCGCGGTTCCGCGGTCGCAGAGGCCAGAGCAGACGCCCATGAACTTCTTGAGTCCGTTGTGGTGGTCCCAGCCGCGATGGTAGAGCTGAATGAATCGCACGCCCCGTTCGGCCAATCGGCGGGCGAGCAGACAGTTGTAGCCGAACGATCCGTCGGCCTCGCCGACGCCGTAGAGATCGAGCACGCTCTGCGGTTCGTCCGAGATGTCCATCAGCTTAGGCACGCTCATCTGCATGCGAAACGCGAGTTCGTACTGGGCGATGCGCGTGTCGGCGTCGGGGTTCTTGAGGTCGGCGTTGCGTAGCCGGTCGAGTTCGGCCACGGCGTCGATCACGTCGCCTTGCCGCTGGCGGTCGACGCCGTCGGGATTGCGCACGTAGTGGACCGCGTCGCCCTGCGAGTTGAACTCGACGCCTTGATACTTGCCCGGCAGAAAGCCGCTGTGCCATTGGCGGACCGAGATCGGCTGCGGGTTGCGGCCGCCGATGCTGGTGAGCACGATGAAGCCGGGCAGGTCCTGCGATTCGCTCCCCAAACCGTAACAGGCCCACGCCCCCATGCTCGGCCGACCGGAGATCGACGTGCCGGTGTTCATGACCGTATGGGCCGGGTCGTGATTGATTTGGTCGGTGTGCAGCGACCGGACGATGCAAATGTCGTCGGCCACGCCGCCGATGTGCGGAAAGAGCTCGCTGATTTCCTGACCGCTCTTGCCGAACCGCCGGAACTTGAACAGCGGTCCTTGCACGACCAGCTTTTGGCCCTGCAACTGGGCGATCGGCTGGCCTGCGGTGATCGACTCCGGCATTGGCTGGCCCGACAGTTCGGCTAGCTTCGGTTTGTGGTCGAGCGATTCGAATTGCGACGGCCCGCCGGCCATGCAGAGAAAGATCACGCGCTTGACGCGTGGCGAAAAGTGGGGCAAGCCCTGCACACCGGGCGCGAGGCCGAGCGCGGCGGCCGGCGCGTCATCATCCGCGCCCCAAACGGGACGCCCGCCAAACGTACCGCCCGACGATCCTGACAGCGTCGATAGCGCCGCGGCACCCAGGCCGAGCGACGCCCGTCCGAGAAACGCACGACGATTCGCTCGCCACAACGACCGAGCGTATGGAGAAATCTGAGGCGTATTCATGGGCGTAACGCGACCTTTCCGTCGGTGTTGGAAACCGACGTTCATTGTATCAAGAGCCGGCAGGCGAAGCCCCGTATTCCGCCGCGGCCGGCCAGGCTGCGGGCCGGCGGTGACGAAAAATTGCCGCCGCCGGGCGATCCGCGATTGACGCCCCCACCACCACTGCCTAGCATTCGCACCGATCGCCAACCGGCCCCCCGTTCGCCACAGCGCGCCGGCCTCCGACAAGAACGGTTCGGCATGTCTTTGCACCCTATTCAACGCCGCCGCCAACCATCGCTACGCCGTCGAATGCTGATGGCGATGCTTTGTGCCGTCGTTCTCGTTGTGCCCAACCGCG
>JAJDEG010000138.1 GCA_029259895.1 Planctomycetota bacterium | reverse complement strand
GCAGTACGCCCGCCGGCGTCCGAACCAGTCTCCGGACATCGCGGCCACGATCGTGCCGAGAATTGCACCAACAGCGGTGTAGATTCCGGCGAGTTCTTTCGCCGGCACGTCCTTGTCGGCGCTCAGCTCGTATGCCCAACTCGGAATCCACTGCGTCAAACCCCATGTTCCAATCAGCGCGACGCCGGACAGACACGCCCCTAGGATCATGCGGCCGAGCGTTTTCTTGAGCACTTCGGCATCGCTCGCCGAAGACATCGCGGCTTGTCGGCGAAGATAGCGGCGCACCGGAAACGTGTAACCGACCAGCGCGACCGCCAAACCCGCGACCGTTATTGCGATGGCGAGGTACAGGTCGCGTCCGCCGTCGGCGATAGCGTTCTTAAACGGTCCTGCCCAAGCGTAGATGACGAACGCCGGTCCAGCGGCCCCAACTAGAACGCCGAGCAAGTCGCGCGTTTGCCAAGCTTTGGTCGAACCGGTCGCTTGCTCTTGCATCCACTTCTCCGATTCGGGCACGAATAGCCGTATCAAGAATGTCAACAATGCCGGCGCCGTGCCGAGCATCATCATGATCCGCCAGCCTTGATTGGCGACCAGCCAATCGATCGACGCTTGTGCCAAGCCCATCGACAGGAGCGCGGATTCGATGTTCGACAATAGCGCGAGCAAGCCAAGTCCGACCAGCGCGACGCCGAGAAACCCGACGTTCGCGGCCGCGCCGATCAATCCGGCCATGAACGCCCGCGAGCGATTCGGCCAAACCTCCATCACCAGCGCAACGCCGAGCGACCATTCGCCGCCCATGCCGAGCGCGGCGATGAATCGCAGCACCGCCAAATGCCAAGCTTCCGTGGAGAAGCCGCCCAAGCCGGTGAAAAACGCATACGTGAACACGCTAAGCGTCATTGCCCGCACGCGACCGACGCGATCGCCGAGCCAGCCGAACAACACGCCGCCGGTCGCCGCGCCGACAAGAAATCCGGCGATAACGACGCCGAACCAGATCGACTTCGTGGCGTCGGGAGTCGATTCGCCAAGCAGGTCGTACATCGCCGGCCGGCCAACGAGCGAAAACACGCCCATCTCCGCACCATCGAACGCCCAGCCCAGCAACGCCGCCGCCAGCGTCAAATATTTCGTACGATTGGTCGCTTCGCCGGGCGCGAGGTTGGTCATGAATTGCTCGATTTCAACTAACGTTCAATTGGCGGCTAATTTAGCATTCGGCGAAGGCACCACTGCACGATCGGCGCGACATCCCGACCTACTCCGGCAGCGGCTTGTTGTGCGTTTCCGGAGCAAACGGCAGCGCCGCCAGCCCGATAAGAAACACCGTACACATCGTCGCGGCGGAATAGCGGAACGATTCGATCTCTCCAAACTGACCGTACACGTCGGTGCGAAGCGACGCCAATGCCGCTGGGCCAAGGGCCGCGACGAACCGGCCGACGTTATAGCAGAACGAAGTTCCCGTACTCCGCAATCGCGTCGGAAACAGTTCCGGAAAATAAATGGCGTAGCCGCCAAAAATCGCCAACTGACAAAAGCCCATCAGCGGAATCATCCACAAGATGTCGGCGAAAATCGTGACGCCGAATGCCTCGAACTGCCGCGTTGTATCGACGTTCCAGAACACGAACGCCGTCGCGGCCATGGCGGCAAGAAACGAGATCGTGAATGCCTTGCGGCGGCCTACCCGATGCGTGTAACGACTGTATGCCCAAATACCGAGGAAGCCGCCGACGTTGAACAAGATCGACGAAATGGCCACCCAAGTTCGTCCTTCCGAGCGAGCCACGTCTTCGGCGAGGCCCGTTGAAATATAGTGGCGCGTGAACAGGCGGCCCAAGAGATCGAAGCTGAAAAACCCGATGCCCCACAATCCCACCACGCCCGCGAAGGCCAGCGACATGCCGACGAGTGCGTTTTTTCGCCACCGCGGATCGCCGAACAATTCGCGATACGATCCGGCCTTTTTGTTTTCGCCGCTCTTGACCGACTCCAGCCACTTCTCCGGTTCCTTGAGCCGCCAGCGAATAAGAATCGCCAACAACGCCGGCACGGTGCCGACCAAAAACATCAGTCGCCAAGCGCTCATCGTCTGTCCGAATATCTCGATGCCCACCAAATGCCCGCCGCCCTCCAGCCGAGACGCTCCCATTTCAATGAACGCCGCCGTCACGTTGCCAACCGCCGACAGCGCTTGAAGCAATCCCAGCGCATGGGGCCGCGCGCGGTCCGGCATCACTTCCGCAACCAGCGCCACGCCGACGGCAAACTCCCCGCCGACGCCCAAGCCCGTCAAGAATCGGTATATCGCGAAATCTATAAACGACTGCGAGAACGCGCTCAAACCCGTACAGAGCGAGTACATCAGAATCGTCCACAGCATCGTTCTCGCGCGGCCGTAGCGGTCGCCGATGACGCCGAAGAACAGCCCGCCCGTCGCCCAGCCGATTAAAAAAATCGACGTCGCATACCCGCTGTAAGTCGCCACGACATTCGGGTCGGCCTTCTCGCCCGGCACCGTGGCGAGCAATTCATCCATCGCCGGCATGCGGGCGAGATTGAAAATCTGCTGGTCCAAACAGTCGAACATCCATCCCAAGGCCGCCACGATCAGCACGAACCAATGATAGCGAGTCAGTTCGCTCGTCCAACGGTAACCAGGCGGCGACATAGGAACCTCTATTCGACGGCGTTAACAATCCCACTTTGACGAAGGCCGCCGACTTCGTGCGAAATCCCGCGGCGCGCCCAATCTCCCAACGCGACCCACCGCGAAGCCATTCACTGCAAAGCCGTTCACCGTGAAGCCATCCACTTCAACGGGGTCCGAACGCGGAATGGGGCCGGCCCCTTTGATAACCGCACGGCGGGGTCGGGGCAACCCCGCCCCGGCCGAACGCGACGCGCCCACGGAAACGACGTATACTTTTCCATGGCTACTTTTCCACGGTGCCGCGCCCGAAATGAAACTGCCCGAAACGAAACTCTGAACGAAACCCGGTGGGACCACGTATCGCGCGACTCTCGCCGCAGTGTCCAGCAGGACCCAACCGGCCCGAGCCGGCAATCGTAAATGGCCGCTTCGGATTCAATTCCTCGCTAGACAGGATCGAACGTTATGACATTCCGACTTACATCGCTTTCGCTCGCCGTGGCAACGCTGGCCGCCATGTGTGCCTCTGCCGGATGTACTTCAAAAACCGACGCTTCCGCACCAGACACGAGCTCGCCCGCCGTCGTGCAGCAAGCGTCTCAGAGCGTCGCGGATAAGAAGCCGGCCGATAAGGATTCCGCCCAGCGCGCAGCCGTCGCCGACACCGCCGACGCGCCCGCTGGCATGAAGATCGACATTGTCGGCCTGCAAATCAGCAAGCCGCTCCCCGTGAAGCCGCAGAAGGACGACCGTTTCCAAATGCCGTCGGGCTCGATGTTCGGCTCGCCCGGCACGCACGTCCATTTCTTTGTCACGGACTCGGAGCGTGATATTCTCGACGTCGACGACGAAGGCTCGAAGGTCACTTGCACCGACGACAAGGGGAACGACTTGGCCGAGGCAAAGAAAGACGAGAATCGCCGCTTCCACCGTAGCAGTTCGCCATTCTCCGCCAGCGAAGCCAAGGAACACGGCGGCACGATCGTCGAACTCGAACTCCCCAACCTGCCCGCTAAGGGATCGACCAAACTGATCGTCAAGGGTCAGGTCGCGCTGCGGTGTGGCATCGGCGAGGTCGTCGTCGACAAGAAGAACGTCGCGCTCAAAGCGAAAACGGCCGTCGAAGCCGGCCCGGCAGAATTCACCATCGAAAGCGCGGAGGACCAGGACTTCGGCGACGTCAAGTTCGTCATCGAACTAAAATCGAGCAAGCCTTTCGACGCCATCAAGGAATTCGAGTTTCTCGACGCGGCCGGCAAGCCAATCGAACACGAGGGCATGGGCTCATCCAGCTTCACCGCGTTCGGCAAGTCGCAATACAGCCGCAGCATCGGCCTGCACAAGAAGATCGACAAATGCACGCTGCGGATCAAGCACTACAAGTCGATCGAAACGGTCAACGTGCCGCTCGATCTCGAAGTCGACGTCGGGTTTTGACCAAAGACTAGAGAACCTGCCCGACAAGTCGTTCCCGACACGACGTTTTCACGTGATCTCGCGATTGAAACCGGTACTTTCGTGCGTCCACCGTAACGTACAAGGCGACTTAATCGCGCGTTACTTCTTCAAATCGCGCAATTCCCGCGCGACGGTCAGATAGTAATTACGGGCGAGCGCGTTTACGTTCTCGCCGGCAAGCATCGTCAGCGCATCGGCTTTGACATTTCGCGGCTCGACATCGTTAGTATCGAGGGCCATCCAATAGTCGGCGAGTTGGGCCGCCCACTGTGGATCGCCAGATTCAAGCGCATTTCGCGCGCTGGCCGCGAGCTTGTCTTTTCCACCGGCGAGTTTCGCCATGCGCTCGGCCTCGTCCCTGGGAGCCAGTCGAAACAAGTTGGTTGGATTGCCGTCAAACCAACCCAGATAGAAGTTAAATACGGAGCGGACGCCCCACGCAACGTGGCCATAAAACGGTTGGAGGTAATCCTTTTCCGCGAGTCGTTCGGGAAGTTGCACGTACGCGACCAATTCGTCCGGCGTCATCCCCTTATTCATACCCTCGACCGTCTTGTCGTGAACTAATCGGACGGCGTCTCGATAGTCCGTCATGACTTGCCGCACGCTTTCGTCACCGAGGATCGGCATCGTGTGCCCGCCGACCAGCGCGCCGGCATTCTCCGCGATCAGCTTGTCGAGACTCTCCGCCCACAGGCGAACGCTGCGGTTCGGCGTGCCTCGAATGGCATAGAGGTTTGGGAACGAGCGATAAAAGTTGTCGCCGCAGAACAGCACCTTCTGCTTCGGCAGCCAGACGTATAGCTGATCGCCGGTTTCTCCCGGCGAAGCAACCAATTCGAGTTTCACGCCGGCAATTTCGACCCTTTTTCGTTCACCGTCAAAGGTGTGCGTCGGCGTCGCGCCTTTCTCGGAAGCGAAGACAGCGCCGTCGCGCTTCGGGTACTGCGCGGGCGCGATTCCGTTATTGATTCGTTGATCCGGCGGCAGCTTGAATCCCGCTTGTCGAGCTCCCCGAACGTTCTGAATGGAAAGTCCCGCTTGCTGGAGCGGAAGTGACTCGCTGCCAAAATTCGCCCGCGCCCAAATCTGCGGTCGCTCCGATCCGAAGAATGCGGCCGCCCCGCCCGTATGGTCGCCGTGACTATGCGTGAAGATGATGGCC
>JAJDEG010000137.1 GCA_029259895.1 Planctomycetota bacterium | reverse complement strand
ACGAGCGACAGGATCGTATCGCTGTCGAACACTCGCGGGTGATTGAAATCGACGCCTGGTGGCCGAAACGGTCGCGATCCGCATGCGATCACGAACGCGTCGGCGGTGAACCGCTCGCGCGCGCCTTTGGTCTCTTCGACTTCGATCGTGTGGGGATCGACGAAGCGGGCCTGACCGCAAGACACTTCGATGCGATTGCGGTCGTAGAATCCGCGGCGGACGTCGACCTGCTTGCCGATGACGGATTGAGCCGCGTCGCGCAGTTCGCGGAAGGAAAAACTCGCGGCCATGCCCTTTTTGCGAAACAGCGGCATCGAGTTGTATTCGGTGATCCGCGAGATCGTGTACCGCAGGGCCTTGCTGGGTATCGTGCCCAGGTGCGTACACGCTCCGCCAATCTGCACGCGGCGTTCGACGGCGGCGACGCGCTTGCCGTGCTTCATCGCGTTCATCGCCGCGCCTTCGCCGCCGGGCCCGGTGCCGATGACGATCACGTCGAAATGTTGTTCGGACATGGAAAACCCGGTACGCGGAACTGGCTGCGCCGAACGCGGCGAGCGACCGCGGCACGAGCGCCGCGGTGAGAAAGTATAGGTTCTGCCGCGTGGCGCGAGAACGTCGATAAAACGACGCTGGATTCGCCGCGTCGATGGGGCGCGTTGGCCGCGGGGGAGCGGATCGGGGCTACTTCAACGCATCGATTGCGGGCGAACCGTCGTGTCGATGGCCGCGGCGAATTCGCCGCGAGGTGAGCGAGAGCCCGAGACCGTCTCCGGATGCGACATCGTTCGCGCGTTGGACGTCACTCGCGTCCGAATCGCGTCGATCGATCGCAGCGATACGCGACTCGGCACGCCGACGAGTCGCGAACAGACGGTGGCGAGTTATATCTTCGACGGCGCGATCGGTTGCCGTCGCCGTCGGCCGTGCGCCGACCAAAACGGCGTCGGGACTGGCCGCGGGGGACGCAGCGACGCTGCCCATCATCGCTTGCAGCGCGGCGAGGTCGAGCAGGTTGGTGACGCTGTCGCCGTTCATGTCGCCGCGGCCGCGATGCGAACCGGTCGCGCGGCCGAAGTTCCTTGCCAGCAACGCTGCGTCGCCGCGGTCGACGACGCCGTCGCCGGTGAAATCGCCGATCAGCGGCACGGCGTCGACCGCGCCGGGCGATCCGCCGACGAGCGCGCTCGAACGCCAGTTGGCCGGGTCGTCGTAGTTGCCGCCGGCGTCGATCGGCACCAGCGAGAAGCCGTCGCCGTCGGTTTCCTTGTACCAATCGTCGTCGAACGTGAACGCTTGAATGAGTCCGCCAGCGGCGTCGCGGAGCGTGATGGTCTCGCCGCCATTGTCGAGCGTGCCGACGTACGCCCGGCTGGCCAGCGAGGACGCCGGGACGAGCGGATACGCGGTGGCGAACGAGGCGAGATTCTTTGCGACCACGATGCGGCCTTGCGGCGCGAGCGAAAGATTCGCGTCGCCCAGCTCGAACTTATAGTCGCCAATCCCGCCGATCGTCACCCCGGTCAGGTTGACGGCGACCGTGCTGCTCGTGTTGACCAATTCGATGAACTCGGTTTCCTCGCTAGCGCCAGGCGGATTGTAGAATATCTCGCCAACTCGCAGCGGCGACGCAACGGTGAAAAAGGCGTCGGTCATGGCGCTCCATGTGCCGCCGGATAATGCCCGCGCCGCGATCGTGCCCGATTCGGTCAGCGTGACGTTTCCGGAAACGGGGATCGCGCTGGAACTGAGCGCGCCGCCGGGTAGCCGCGGATCGGAGCCGTCATTGGTGTAGTACAGCGTGCCCGCCGGACCGGTGATGGACAGGTTGAATCCGGCCGTGACGGTGCCGCCGTGCTGGTTGAACGTCGGCGCGGCAACGGCGGGATACAGTCCTTCGTTGCGATAGATCGTCAGCACGTTGTTCGTGCGGAAGGGGAAGTACGTGTTGAGCAGACGGTTCTGCTCGGCGATCCATTCGACATCGCGGGTGAGTGGATTGGCCTGGCTCAAGTCGCCCCAGCGGGCCGACTCGGCGACGATCGCGTTGTCGAGCGTCGTGGCATGCTCCATCCAGCGGGCGGCGTTACTCGCCGGCGTCAGCGCGCCGCCGTTGAAGAAGTGCTTCTGGATGCGGTCGCCGAATTGAACGCGGAATTCCTCAATTTGCAACAGTCCGGAAAGCAACCCGGTCGGATCGCTGCTCGGGCGAACGACGGTTTCGTTGACGTTTTCCAGTACGCGCTCGGCGTCCCAGATGTACATATGGAACGGGGCGTCGTTCGGACCACCACCGGCCGCTCGCCAGTTGCCGTCGTTCTTTAGATCCTGATTGCCGCCGAATCGGTTGATAATCATCCAGTCGATGTAGTTGTCGACGTCGAGCCGCTGCTGGATCGAGTTCCAATTGCCGGCGCCGACAGCGGCGGCGAGTTCGTTCCAAGACGTCGCATTGCCGTCGGTGAAAACCAGGGCGTTGCGGGCGTCGTAGTCGTCTTCCGAACCGCCGAAGTACGCGGCGTAGTGCGAGGCTTCCGCCCGTTCGTGCATCTCGTAGACGCCCCAATACAGGCCGTTGAGATACAGGTGAACGTACTGCCCGTGGCCGGCCGACGGATCGCCCATCGCCAGCATCGAGTCGCGCATCCACATCTCGCGGATCATCGAACCGCGGTTGCGTTGGCCCTGATCCCAATGAATCCACGAGTTGTTGTACCGCGAGCGAAGGTGAAGCGAATCGAACCGCGTGACGGCCGAGTCCGCGAACACCGGATACTCGAGGTCGCCGTCGAGCGGCACGGTCTGTCCACCGACCAACAGCTCGTTGCGGAACCGCAGACTCATCGAGTGCTTCTTATAGGGCGTGTTTCGACTCGCTCCGCCTTGCATGCGAGCACCGGCGTCGATTTGGAATCCGGCCGTGCCGTCGGCGAAAATGAGTTCGGCCGACGTGACCTTCTCCTGCGAACTGCCGGGATTGGCATACAGGCCGCCGCTGCCGAAGAGGTCGGCCTGATCGAACACGAGAGACAGCGACGGCAACTCGCGCATGCCGTCGACGATGCGCTGCAAGTTCGCCGGGTTCTGCGTGATGTCGGGGTCCATCTGATAATCGGCCGCGGTGCCGCCCCAGGCCGATGGAAAACCGGCGGGCGAGATCGGTTGGTTAACGACGTCGGCGACGAAGAGGTACGTCTGGGTATCGACATCGGTCGAGCGCAAACCAGGAAGGAAGGCGGCGGCGCGAAGTGTCGTGGTGCTGCTGACCATAACGGTCGCCGAGGGCGGCGTATTAGCGTCCGCCGCCACGACCACCGTTCCATTGGCGAGCGTCGGCGCCGAGCCATTCGTCGTATAGACGATCGTTGCGCCGGGCGTATTGGAGGAGATGATCGTATCGAACGCCGTGTCGAAGAATCCGCGATCGACGCTGAACTGCGTGTCGGCCACGAAGCCCGTGAATGTCGACGATTCGTTGTTGCTCGATCCGGGCGTGGGGATGTTGTAGTACTTGGCGGCGTCGAGCATGTCGATGCCGTACGACACGTCGTTGACTTGCCGCGGATACTGCGGCGCGAATTCGTGAATCGCCGCGCCGCTGCCGTTGACGATCGCCAGGTACTCGCCGTTGTTCTGCAGACTGAAATTCGCGTGCAAGTAGCCGCGTTCGTCGAGCGCGGTATTGGTGATGTCGAGGCCGGACGCGAACACCACGAGGTAACCCGACGCCGGAATCATCGTGCCGGCCGGGATTTGCCATTTCAGCGGCGTGTCGGCGACGTCGGTTAGGTACAGCCCGCCGACGTTGATTGCCGATGGGGTAAAGTTGCGAATTTCGATCCAATCGGGAGAGGTCTTCACAACGGGAAAGGGATCGGTCGCCAGGGCGCGCGTGCTGGTGAGGAGCGTGTCGCTATTGTCGGCCATGAACTCGGTGATGCGGAGCGTGGGAGCGACTTCGGTGGTGAACGATTCGCTCGAAGCGGCCCACGTGCTGCCGGCGACGTTGCTGCCGCGGGCGCGGAAGAAGTAAGTCGTTTCGGGTGAGAGGCCGGCCACTGCGGTGGAGAAAGCGCCGCTTTGCAGCCCGACATCGACCGATGATTGCCACGCGGCCGCGTTCGTGCCGCCGTCGGTCGGTCCGTAATAGATCGTCACGGTCGGCGTGTCGTTGCCCGTGTTCGCGACGTCGCCGCCAAGTTCGGCGGAAAACGCCCCGATGCCGGATGCGGGCACGTTGACCAGCGTCGGCGGACTGACGGCGAGCGTGGCGAGTGATTGCGTCGCGGCGGCCCAGGTTGCGCCGACGGAGTTGGCCGCGTGTCCGCGATAATAGTAGGTCGTCGACGGTGCTAAGCCGGTCAGCAGTTGCGAATACGTGCCTTCGGATACGTCGGCGAGCGAAATCGCGTTGTCCCATCCGGCGTCGTTCGTGCCGGCGTCGTTGTCGCCCCAATAGATCGTCACGTCGGCCGGTTCGCCGCCGTCGTCGATCAGGTTCGCGCCAATGCGCGCCGACGTTCCGGAAATATCCGCTGGCGCCGCGTTGTCGATCGACGGCGCGCCGAGAATCGTGAACAGCGACGTGAACGCGGCATTGGGACGATCGTCGGTGCTTTCCAGCGCTCCGGCCGCGATTCGCAGCGTATGCACGCCAGCGCCCAGCCCGCCGGGCAACGTGAATACGATAAGTCTGTCGGTGACGGCGAACGAGCTCGCGGCCGGGACGCCATTGACTGTCAAATCCGAGGCGTCGATCGTCGAGGACTTGACGGGCAGGTTGAAGGTAAGCGACGCCGTCGTCGGCGCGGTTACCAGCGCGGCGCCTGGAGCCGGATTGGAGTTGATCACGCCCAGCAACGTGAATCGTTCCGCCAATCGAATTGCCGAAAGCGCGTACCCCTTGGTGTCGTTGGCCACGCCGCCCGCATCGACCGACGTGGGAATCGCGCCCGTGTATTGCGACTGCACGACGTCGAAGCGCCCATCCGCACCGGGATCGATATCGAGCCACTGGGCGACGAACCCTTGGCCGGCAAGGTGATTCGATCCAGTCCAAACGGCGACCTGATTCGCCGCCAGCCCCGCCGTCACGATGCCGACGCCGGCGGAATGGGCGGGCGTGAACGCGTCGGCGCCAACGAGCGTGACCAGCGTCCAACGGCGCGTGTATGCAGTATTGCCGCGGACCGCGGTGCCGGCAAAATCGTACGACTTGATCGGATCGAGTCCGCTGAAGGCGTGCGTGTAGTTGTCGGCCCCGTCGAGTTCGAGGCTCGTGCCGGCGCCCGTCGAGAAGTCGACGAACCCGCCGAAGATATCGGCGGCGTCCGTTCCAGGTGCCGGCGCGGCGCTCGTACCGGCGTAGTTGATTCCGGACGCGGTAACGGTGAGCGTAACGCCCGTCGTCGCGGCGGTGTCGATGTTGCGGAGCGGGCCGGACGCAACGCCATTGCCGGCGAACGCCGTGGCGTTGGAATGCGTTAACGGGCCGGAGACGTGGTCGTTGAACATCACCGCGTCGCTGAGCGACTGGCTGAGCGTGAGGAACGAACGCGCGCCGCTCCACGCTTCGCCGGCGACGTTGGTCGCGCGAAAGCGGAAGAAGTAGGTCGATAGCGGATCGAGACCGGCCACGACCGTGCTGAATGCGGCGGTTTGATTGCCGAGCGCAACGGACGAATCCCAGTTCCCGGCGACCGTGCCCGCGTCGTCGTCGCCGTAATACAGCGTCACGCTGGTCGTCGCGTTGCCGGTGCTGGTGATCTGGCCGGAGAGCTGTGCGGAAGCGGAACTGACGTCGCTGGCCGCATTCGACGTAACGGCGGGCAGCGTAAGGGCCGGCGTCGTGAACGAAAGCGACGGTTCGGCCCAATCTTCGCCAGCGCTATTTACGGCGCGGGCGGTGACGTAGTACGTCGTGCTCGGCGCGAGTCCCGTAAGCGGCGTGCTGAACGTGCCGAATTGGAGTCCGACGTCAATCGAGTTTTGCCAGGCGGCGGCGTTCAAGCCACCGTCGGTCGTGCCGTAGTATACGGTGACGTTCGGACCTTCGCCGCCGGTTTCGACGACGTCACCGGCATAAGTCGCCGACGCCGCATCGACGCTCGTGACCGCCGTGTTGAGCAAGATCGGCGGGTCTTGCGCAACGTCCATGCCCGAGAGCCAGTTGATGGAATTATCGAACAGCGTCAGGGCGTCGGACGTAAGCGATGTGAACGAACTGTCGGTGATAGGGAACATCACGCGGCGACCGGCGGCGGGCGAGGCTCCGCTCGATGGAGCGACCTCCTGACCGGTTTCCGCAATGAAGATCGCCGAGTTGCCGACCACCGACGCGCCGCCGACCGAATTAACTCCGTTGGCCGCCGTGGCAAGCGACGTCAAGCCAGGATACAGCGTATTCGTGCTCAGCGTTTCCGGACCAGGGTTGGCGAAGAACGTAATCGTTCCCGACAGGCCCGCGGTGATCGGGTGATTCTGCGCGATCGTCAGTTGCGTCGTGGTGATCGACTTGATCATCGCCGCCGAGGTAAGGCCGAACTCGCCCGCGCCCGCGTCCATGACGGCTTCTTCCCAATTCAAGATGCCGACGGCCGAATTGTGAAACTTGCCGCGCAAATCTCCGGAGCCGGGCGTGCTCGACAACACCAAAACGTCGACGCCGACGAGATCGGTGGTGTTGTTCGCGGCGCTGGCTTGCTTGTACGTCACGTTGGCCGCACCGAACGCGGACTCAAGGTGCGTAATCACCGCACCGTCGGCGGCGAAGGTGGGAGTGGCGGCATTACCTAAGAAGAGAATGTTGGGCGTGCCGGCGAGCAGCATCCGCGGCTCGAGGGCTTCGGCACGCAGAAGCTTTGCTCTGCGAGCGGTGCTGGCCAAACGCGCGGTCTGCCGCGCTCGGGACGTAGGGACGGAGCGAGACGACGAATCGGATGGCAACGAGCCGAAAAACCGCCAGGGGAAACGCAACATCCATACCTCCAATAAACCGACCCGCTCGGATTGGGCCGAACGCACCGGTCGCGAACAAACAGAAAACGCCGCAGCCAAGCGCTGGAAACGCTTACCGCGGCGACGTGCAATCCTAAGCGAACAACCGCGACGCTATTGCGTTCAAAATTGGAACACGATCGATGCGTAGCAACGACGCACACCGCTCGTCGAGAATCCCTAATGCGGCTGCGACGTCCGTTGGCACAGCCCAGCGATCGCGCGTATTGCCGACCCGTCGCAGCCAGCGTCACGAGTCTAAAGATAACCAAAAGCCGGCATCACCACAAACAATTTTCGCAAAAAAACTGGATTTATGCGGCCGGGCGTGGCGGACGCGCAACCGCTGCCGAGGAGGTATCGACCGGCCGTCGAGGAGGTATCGACCGGCCGTCGAGGAGCACCTCACGAGCAACTATTCGGGAGCGTCGCCCTTCTTAGCGGGCGACGGCTTCTCGGCATTGTCCGTGGCAATGTCGTCGGCGGCACCGTCGTCGGTGGCACTGTCGTCGGCGGCCTTGTCGTCCGTGGCGTTGTTATCCGCGGCCTTGTTCTTTTCGATGCGGCCGAAGAGTTGTCCGCCGTGGCCCGCGCCTTCCCACGTCCCGGCGTATTGGCCGTCGTAGATCAGCACCCGAGCGTTGAACGTGCCCAGCAGCGGCACGGCGAGTTTCGTCACGGAAATGACGGGCGTGTCGCCGGCCCATTTGACGGGAATCTTCAACCGCACCGGCACGTCGTGCTTGCCGTATTGGATGCGGGCGTGGAACACCCAATTCTCGCCTTCGTCCTTGACGACTTTGTCGATCACGTATCGTTCCTCCGACAGCTTTCCGGCCGGCTGGTCCGAGGCCGTGAAGTAGCCCACCATCGTGACGTTCCGCATCGACTGTTCGAACTTCGTTTCGCGCTGCGACACGTCGGGCGACTTTGGCTCGGCACGGTCTGCTTTCTCGGAAGGACTAGCATCGGTGTCTTGCGCGAAACACGGCAGTGCAGCGGCGTCTTGCGCGCAGCACGGCAGTGCAACGGCGGGCGAGATGAGCAAAGCGAACAAGAGTCGTATGGCGAAACGGTGAATCGAAAATGCGGTCATGGCGGAGACTCCCATCGGTGTTCGATTAACGAAGGCCTTCGACGCAAGGTTGCGTCCCAACACGCTGGACGATGACGAAGCTGGATGTTGACGATATCGACACGACGATTCTAGCCGTTCGCGAACCGTCGTGCATCCGTTTTTTCGCAACGTTCGATAAGTGAATCCGTCTCGCTCGCACCAGCTAGCGGCGACGCACGGCAAGAAAAAAAACTTTGCGTGCAAGTTCGTCGGCAAGGGGTTGCAATCCGAATCGAAGCCGTTAAATTACGTCGCCGTCAGTCAAGCGGCGGGCCGGATCCAAAGGCATGAAGCCTGCCGCCGGCAAGAGGCCGAACGATGCCCCCGTCAATGCGTGGATCCGGCTCGCCGTGTATTTCTTTCGCGTCGTGCTTTTTTAAGCGACGCTCTCGGCGATAGCGCGCGAAGCGATAGCGCTTTGCTACGACGACGACAACTTCCAAGACGTTCTACTGCGAATGCGATGGCCTCGCGCGTCGTTTGTGTTGCGATTCGCACGGCGCGACCAGCCGCTGGCCCAGAAGCGTTTCACGTCTTGGGACCGAACGGCATCTTGACTTCGTCGACTAATTCCGTGCGACGGCCGGGTCGCAACACGACGGCCAGCGCGAGCAAGATCACGAAGATGACGACGGCATATTCGAGGGCGTAGACGGGTTCTTTGGGTGGCTCGACGTCCTTCCGACGCCGCTGCGCCCAAGCCGTGGCCGCCGGACCGAGCCACACGGCCAGCACGACCGACCACCATC
>JAJDEG010000136.1 GCA_029259895.1 Planctomycetota bacterium | reverse complement strand
AAGGCCACGCCCGCCCCGCACAGCCCGGCGAACGGGTAGTCGTGCCCCGGCAGTTGCGGATGGACCAGCACGGCCGCATCCGGCAACGTTGGGCCGAACGCGTGATGATCGGTGACGATCAACTCCAGCCCCAACTCGCGGGCCGTTTCGGCTTCATGCACGCTGGCGATGCCGCAGTCGACGGTTACGACCATTTTCGCCCCGCCGCCGGAGATGGTCCGCAGGGCGTCGTCGTTCAGCCCGTATCCCTCGTCGATGCGGCTGGGCACGTAATACCCGACGTTCGCGCCCAAGAGCGTCAAGCAGCGATAGAGTAGCGCCGTGGCCGTCACGCCGTCGGCGTCGTAATCGCCGTAGATAACGATCCGCCGGCCATCGGCGATGGCCGCCGTAATCCGCTCGGCCGCTGCGGCCACGCCGGGCAATTCGTCGGGATCGCGCAGCGCCGTCAGCTTAGGGTCTAGAAACGTTCGCGCGGCCTCGGGATCGAACACGCCGCGGGCGACGAGCAACTGGGCGACGATGGGCGAAACGCCGGCCGCCCGTTCCAGATGAGCGATCCGCTCTGCATCGTGCGGGTGAAAACGCCAAACCTGGGCCATTGCGTCCTGCCTGTGCTGCGATGCGCTGCGGCTGCGAGATGATTGCCGCCCGGCATTGAATCAAAAGGACCGGCTGGACACAACCCGCCCTGCCCTGCCCTGCTTCGCGCTGTGCTGGCCATTGGCGTGGAGAAACGGGGCGGAATTTTGTGGAAAGTAGGCCAGCGGTTGTGGTATGAATTATCGTTCGGGCTGGCTTTGCCGCCGGCGAGGTCTTTGGCAATTTGAATTGGATCGCGAACGCGGGGGGCGTTGTTTTCGCAAATCCGCGATGCGGCGTTTGCGGGCGAAGTGGGGAATTATTGAACGCAGGTACTGGGGCCCCCCAGGCGTTTGTTCAATAAATCGGCCGTGCGGAGTTGTGGGATGGCTTGAATTTGGGGTTGCGGATTGCCTAGTTTGAGTTTGCGGACTCAGGAAGTGCCATTGGTTCCCGACACCTTTTCTGACCTGTCACCGCCAGAAAATCTTCGCCGCCACCCAATCAGCCGCAGCAGCATGAAAAGGCTGTTCTTCAACGGGCTGTTATGCACGAGAACGGGGTACCGCCATCGCAGAACAGAGCTATTGCCCATCTGTGCTCAATCCGACGCGGCAGCAAGGATGTCTGGCAAATGGCCCAGCCCGTTTACCAATAAGGTCTGTAGTTCCGGCTCGAAAGACTTAAACGCCAATATGATGTCGTGCAATAGGATCTTTCGATCGCGCTCTGTAATTCGCTGCGTTCTGGTCATGTGCTCAGTGTCGTCAAGGCCGTTCCGTACCCACTTGACCTTCATGTCAACTTTTGCGACGACCCTCGCATTCTCGATGTTTTCTGCGCGGCCCAACCAGGGGCTGATCTGCGCGCAGGCGGTCTGCAGGAACTGAAGCGCCGCAATGAACCATGAGCGGCACGGTGCTTCGGGCGCACATAGTTCGCGAAGCACGAGCACACCTCGATCACCGAGTTCATCCTTATCGCCATAAGGAAATGCATCGAAGAACGCTAGGCATCTAAGTGCAAGTCGCACAGAATCCCTTTCTTCAGAGCCCAAGCTCTCGAGTGCCTGTCGAAAAGGGGCCTCAAATGATTGCCAGACGGCATGTTCTTGTTCCATAAAGATCACCAATGCTTGACGCTTCACTGCACCCAAGATGCGGCTGCCACGCGGTCGGGGCGGAAAAGGTGTCAGGAACCAACGGCATTCCTTTTCTGCTCCGGGGTTCGCTTGATTGAGGGCTAGCCGAGGACGCGGCGTTGCCGCAGTAGCGCGACGATCTTCTCAACGCACTCGGCGACGGGCATTGTGTCGGTGGGCAGCGTGAGTTCCGGCGCGGTGGGGGCCTCGAACGGGGCCGTCACGCCGGGGAAGCTTTGCAATTCGCCGGCGTCGGCGCGGGGGTACATGCCGTCGGTGTCTCGCTGTCGGCAGACTTCGAGCGGCGCGGAGAGATGGACCTCAATGAACCGCTCGCCGCCGATCGTTTGGCGGGCCTTTTGCCGCGTCGCCTCCATCGGCGCGACGAACGCGCAGATCGTAATCAGCCCGGCTTGATTCATCAGCTTGGCGACTTCCATCGCGCGGCGGAGGTTCTCGCTGCGGTCGGCGACGGAGAAACCGAGGTCGCGGCTGATGCCCAATCGCAGGTTGTGGCCGTCGAGCAGCGACACCGCGCGGCCCTCGTCGAACAGCCGCCGTTCGAGCGCCTGTCCGATCGTCGTCTTGCCCGAACCGGTGAGGCCGGTGAGCAAGATCGTGACGGGCGTTTGGCCGAACCGCGCGTGGCGGTCGGCGTCGGTCACCGTGCCATGCAGTTCGTCTTGGCTGAGCGTTTGCGGCGTGGCGTCCCAGAAGTCCTTCTTATCGCCCGGCTCTTGATCGAGGATCATGCCCGCACCGACGGTGCGGTTGGTCAGCCGGTCGATGACGATAAACGCGCCGGTGGTACGATTGCGTTTGTAGGCATCGAAGCAGATCGGCTGATTGAGGGTTACCTGGCAGCGGCCGATCTCGTTTAGGTTTAAGGTCGGCGCGGCCGAACGGTGCAGTGTGTTCACGTCGACGCGGTAGCGGAGTGTCGTTACGTTGCCCGTGGCGAGCTTTGTGGTGTGCTTGATCGTGTAGGTCTTGCCGGGGACGAGCGGCTCTTCGCCCATCCAGACCATCATGGCGTCGAAGGTCTGATCGACGCGCGGGACGTTGCCGGGATGGACGAGCATGTCGCCGCGACTGACGTCGATTTCGTCTTCGAGCGTGAGCGTAACGGAGAGCGGGGCGAAGGCCTCGGCGATGTCGCCTTCGTGCGTGACGATCGCCTTGACGCGGCTCGTTTTCCGCGACGGCAGGGCCATGATCTCGCTGCCTTGCCGGATGATGCCGGAGGCGATCGTGCCGCAGAACCCGCGGAAGTTGAGATTCGGCCGGTTGACGTACTGCACGGGATAGCGGAAGTCGATCAGGTTGCGGTCCGACGCGATGTGGACCGTTTCCAAGTGGTTCATCAACGGCCCGCCCTTGAACCACGGCATGTTCGTGCTCGGATTCACGATGTTGTCGCCGAGCAGGGCCGAAACGGGAATGAACTGCACGTCGGGCAGGTCGAGCCGCGCGGCGAAGCCGGTGTAGTCGCTCTTGATCTCCTCGAACCGCTGCTCGGAGAAGTCGACGAGGTCCATCTTGTTGACGGCGACGATGATGTGCTTGATGCCCAGGAGCGAGACGATGAAGCTGTGCCGCTTGGTTTGGGCGAGCACGCCTTGGCGGGCGTCGATGAGGATGATGGCGAGGTCGCACGTCGAGGCACCGGTGGCCATGTTCCGCGTGTACTGCTCGTGGCCAGGCGTGTCGGCGATGATGTACTTCCGCTTGGCGGTGGAGAAGTACATGTAAGCGACGTCGATGGTGATGCCCTGCTGCTGCTCGTCCATCAGGCCGTCGGTGGCGAGGGCGAAGTCGAGCTTCCCGCCGGTGGTGCCGTGCTTGAGGCTGTCTTTTTCGATCGCCTGGAGCTTGTCGTCGTACAGCAGGTTGGCGTCGTACAACAAGCGGCCGATGAGCGTGCTTTTGCCGTCATCGACGCTGCCGCACGTCATGAAGCGCAGCAGTTCCTTTCGCTCGTGCTGAGCGAGATAGGCGTTGATGTCGGTGGAGATTAGTTCGGATTGGTGGGACATGTGGGCAGGGGTCGGGGGGCGGGGATCGGGGCGGCTTGAATTCCGGCCGTAGATTAGTCGCGGGGTTTACTCGATTGCCGCTCGAGCGCGGTGGCTGGTTGCGGCTGTCAGGCAGGCGCGGGTTACTTCTTGCGATGATGGTTGGCCGATTGGCCGCTTTGCCTGACCTACATCCCTCCAGCGCCCCGACCCCAGCGCTAAAAATAACCTTCCCGCTTCTTCTTCTCCATCGATGCCGATTGGTCGTGGTCGATTAGTCGGCCTTGGCGTTCGCTGGTTTTGGTCAGCAGCATTTCTTGGATGATTTCGGGAAGTGTCGTGGCGCTGGATTCGACTGCGCCGGAGAGTGGATAGCAGCCGAGCGTGCGGAAGCGCACTCGGCGGGTTTGCGGTTTCTCGCCGGGTTGGAATTGGAACCTTTCGTCGTCGACCATGATCAGCGTGCCGTCGCGCTCGACTACCGGCCGTTCGGCGGCGAAGTAGAGCGGGACGATGGGGATGTTTTCGAGGTGGATGTACTGCCAGACGTCGAGTTCCGTCCAATTGGAGAGCGGGAACACGCGGATGCTCTCGCCTTTGTTCGTCTTGCAGTTGAACAGGTTCCACAGCTCGGGCCGCTGGTTCTTGGGATCCCAGCCGTGGTTCTTGTCGCGGAAGGAGAACACGCGCTCCTTGGCCCGCGATTTTTCTTCGTCGCGGCGAGCGCCACCGAAAGCCGCGTCGTATTTGCCGGCGGTGAGCGCTTGCCGCAGGGCGACGGTCTTCATCACGTCGGTGTGCTTGTCGCTGCCGTGGTCGAAGGGGTTGATGCCCAGCGCCACGCCTTCCTGGTTGATGTGGACGCGGAGCTCGAGGTCTTTTTCTCGGCAAAACTGGTCGCGAAACGCGATCATGTCGCGGAACTTCCAGGTCGTGTCGACGTGGAGCAGCGGAAACGGCAGCCGGCCGGGGTGAAACGCCTTGATCGCGAGTTGGACCATGACGGCCGAGTCCTTGCCGATCGAATAGAGCATGACCGGATTCTCGAACTCGGCCGCCACTTCGCGGATGATGTGGATGCTCTCGGCTTCGAGTTGCTTGAGGTGGGTGAGGTTGAAACCGGTCATGGGCGGGCGGTGTGTTGCTTAACCACGGAGGGCACAGAGGCACGGAGGGGGAGCATGGAAGACGGCGAATCAGGGGGGGCTGGCGCGCTCGGATCGGGGTGGGGTTGGTCGAGCGCGTCACTCGGAGAAGTATAGGGAAATCGCGACGGTTGCTCAACGTGAGAAGAAGCGAACTGCGGCGGCGTTGTCGCCTTAGCGGGCGAAGCCGGCGAACAGCAGTAGCAACAGCAAGATCGCGATGACGCCGAGGCCGACGGCCGCGAAGATTTTTCGCAGCGATACCGGTGCTTGCCCCGTTGCTCGGCCGTTTTGGCCGTTGACGAGGAAGCGAAACACCCGCTCTTCATAGCGATAGGCCATGATCCAGACGGGCAACAGCATCGGCTGGCTGGCGAGGTTTTCGATCCGCGTGTTGACCTTTAGGTTGCGGCATCGGCCCGGCACGTAGTTCTCGTCGCAAGTTTGCGATTCGAGTTGTTCCAGCCCGGCGCGGGCCAACGGCCGGGCGTATTTGCGGTTCACCGAGAACTGCTCGACGGTGACGTTGTCGAGATCGACATGCTCCGGCGGCATGGCGGTGGCGAGATCGAACGGGCACAACGCGGCGGTTTCGGCAGGCGTGAGTGCCCCGCTGGCCCCGACCAATAGCCCGGCGTAGCGGTCGCGGTGCTCACCCGTCATTGGAAACCAATCGCCGCGGGCACCGAACGGCGTCTCGCTGGTGTCGGCGGTCCAGTAGGTGTGGGTTTCGGCCTCGAACACCCAATATGGGACGTACACGGCCTGCATTCCGACCACATTCGCGGCATGGGCCAAATCGCCGGGCCGCCAGAAGCCCTGACCGAGCCAGTGCCGCATCGAGGCTTCGGCGCGGTCGCTACCAACGGCAAACGGCACGACCGCCTTGGGGGCGAGAATCCTAACGTCGTTCTTCTTCTCCAGTTCGGTCGAACCGCAAAACGGGCAGCGCAAACTGCCTGCCGAAGCGTCGTAGCTCATCGACGCCCCGCAGCCGGAGCACTGGAAGTTGTGCGTCGCGGTGCGCGAAGAGGCCGGGGCGGTCGTCTGTTGCGGCGCTTCCGTCCCGCAGTTGGCGCAGAACATATCTTCCTCGTCCAACAGCGCGCCGCAGATCGTGCATTTCGAGAGAAGGTCGGACATGAGCGAGGGGCGAGGGACAGGGGTTGGGATTCAGGATTCAGGATTCGGGGGAACAGGTGGAATTCTCGCGAATCAGGCCGGGTATTGAAACACGGAGACACGGAGACACGGAGAATTCACGCAATCCAGTCACAAAACCTGTGTGTCGTTCGGTCGTGGGCCAGAGCCATCGGTGGCGCTTCATCGGAATTGCATCCTCTCCGCGTCTCCGCGTATCCGTGGTTCACATTCATTCTGTTTCTCAACGCGACAGCAAACTGAACGCCAGCGCGGCCAGGGCGACGAGGGCGATGCCGGCCACGACCGCGATGGCGATCCGCTTGCCGGAGATCGGCTTGTCGCCGTCGAGCTTGCCGGTTTGGCCGTTGACGAGGAATCGGTACACCTTGTCGCGATAGCGGTAGGCCAGCAGGTAGATCGGTACGAGAATCAGGTCGGAATTGATCGAACCAAAGTCGGTCCGCACGCTGAGGCTGCGATGCGTGTCGCCGGGCAGGAATGCGGCCGCGTCGCGCTGGACGGCGTCGTAGAACACCCGCTGGCAGATTTCGAGAGCTTCGTCCCGCTCTCGCGAGTATTCCTCGCTCAGCCAGCCGGCCAGATAGCCGCTTTCGTAGCGCTTGAGAGCGGCCAGGTGAAACGGCTTGATGCGGTCGGCGTCGCGTTGGTCGAGTCCGCGGCTGCCGGAAACGAGGTACCCGCTGTAATATTTGTGATGCCGGCCGGAGAGGTCCCACCACTCCGTCTCGCGAACGGTTCGCGTGCGGGTCTCGCTCTTGCCGTTGACGGTGACGGTGTACGTTTCCGTGCGATACCAATACTCGCCGATGTTCGCGCTCCAGCCGCTTTCGGCGAGCATCGAGAACGACCAGAAGGGCAGATAAACGCCGCGCAGTTTTTCGACGACCTGCGCCGCCGCCAAATCGCCGGGCCGAAACCAAGAATTCGACCGCAGCCAGACGCGAAACTTCTCGGTCGCCTGCTCGTGCGTCACGGCGAACGGAATGACGAACTCCGGCGGTTGCCGGCCGGTCTCCTGAGGAGCGTACTCGATGACGTAATTCGAGTCGCAAAACGCGCACGTGTAGCTCCGCTGACTCACATCGGCGGCGACTTCCGCCCCGCACGTTTCGCAGCGGAAGTGCTTTTTGAGCACTTCGGCGACCACGGGCGGCGGCGTCACCACCTTGTCGTTGCCGGCCCCGCAAGCGACGCAGAATCGGTCGTGAGCTTCCAGCGGCGCTCCGCAAGCGGCACAGACCTCCGCGCCGCTGGGAAGCGCCGTGTCAATCGTCGCAGAATCGAGTTGCTCCACGTCCGCCATCGCACTCCCGAATCCCGAATTCCCGGCCCCTAACCCCCAGTCCCGTGACTCTGCTGATAAACCGCCTGCAGCAGCGCCTCCACGTCTTTGTACTTCTTTTTCTCCGCCAGCGCCGCTTCGATCAATTGTCGGGCGTCGCGTTCGCTGTGGCCGAGCGTGATCAGCACGTCGTACGTCTCGCGAACCACGTCGGACTCGACGTCGGCCTCCTTCGGCTCCGATTGCGAGACGAGCAGCGCGAATTTGGGCATTTTTCGTCGCAGCTTGGCGATAATCCGCTCGGCCAATGCCGGTCCGATGCCCGGCAGGGCCGAAACGCCTTTGACATCCTGTTCTTCGATGGTCGTGGCCACTTCTCGGACCGACCGGACCATCGAACGGAGCGCTTTTTTTACACCAACGCCGTCGACGGAGCAAAACAGGTCGAAAAACTCCCGTTCGACCTCGCTCAAGAAACCAATAAACCTCGGCGTGAGCCGCCCGTGGGCAGGATTGCCCTCTAAGTACTCGATCGTGAACAAACTGACATCTTCGCCCAAGCGCGGCTGTAGGTTCCGGCGGGCGAATTCGGGAATCAGGACTTCGTATTCGAACGCCCCGACGGCCAGCGAAAGATCGCCTTCGCCGAGCCTGGTCAATTTTCCGGAAATGCGTGTAATCACCGGGTGAGGATTCCAAATTCCAACGATTGAATGTTCACGAACGCCCGCAAGGCCGCAAGCACCACGGTAGGCGAACGGCGCGAACGCTTCAAGCCGGCGGGCGGAAGGACGAGATTCGTGCATTGCGGGCCGAAGACAGGCCGGAGATTTGCGCGCAGATTGTTCGCCGGATGCTCAATAACCGTGCATCCTCGCCAGCACGCGGTCGTGCGTGGTTTTTTCTTTTTTCGCCGCAACCCGATTGCAAGCCGCCGCTTATGCGCTAAGATGCTGGCTTGTTTTGTTGGCACACAGCCGGCTAGGTATCGCGTGTGCTAATCGCGTTCCACCAGCGATTGCGCCCGACGGGTGACCCGTTCCGCGACGACGCTCCTTCTGGCGTCTTTACGACTCGCGGCACATTCCCCGCGGCGCGCTTTCAAGATACGGGTCGAAGAATCCATTTTGTGAAAGGAAAGCTCAAGTGACTCCGAAAGAAGTGTTGGCGATGTGCCGCGAGAACGATGTCAAGGCGGTCGATCTGCGGTTCATGGACTTTCCCGGCCTGTGGCAGCATTTCACGATCCCGGTCAATAAGCTCGACGAGGATCTCTTCGAGGACGGCCTGGGCTTCGACGGCTCGAGCATTCGCGGTTGGCAGGCAATCAACGAGTCCGACATGCTCGTGGTGCCGCAGGCGGAAACGGCCTTCCTCGATCCGTTCACTGCGCTGCCCACGCTGGTGATGATCTGCAACATCCAAGACCCGATCACCCGCGAAGACTACACGCGCGATCCTCGCAACGTTGCTCGCAAGGCGGTGAATTACCTCAAGAGCACGGGCATCGGCGACACGTGCTTCATTGGTCCCGAGGCGGAGTTCTTCGTTTTCGACGACGTCCGTTTCGATCAAAACGCTCACGAGGGTTACTACCACCTCGACAGCATCGAGGGCGAGTGGAACCGCGGCCGCGTCGAAAACCCGAACTTGGGTTACAAGCTCCGCTATAAGGAAGGCTACTTCCCTGTTCCGCCAGCCGACCAGCTGATGGACATCCGCAACGAGATGATGCAGACGATGATCGACTGCGGCATCGATGTCGAGGCGCAGCACCACGAAGTCGCCACCGGCGGCCAGTGCGAAATCGACATGAAGTTCAACGACCTCGTGAAGATGGGCGACGCCATCTTGATGTACAAGTACATCATCAAGAACGTCGCCAAGAAATACAATAAGAGCGCCACGTTCATGCCCAAGCCGCTTTACAGCGACAACGGCTCTGGCATGCACACGCACATTTCGCTCTGGAAGGGTGGACAGCCGCTGTTCGCCGGATCGGGCTACGCGGGCCTGAGCGACATGGCCATGTACGCCATGGGCGGCATCCTCAAGCACGCCCCGGCTATCCTCGGCTTCTCCAACCCAACCACGAACAGCTACAAGCGGCTCGTGCCGGGCTACGAAGCGCCAGTCAACTTGGCGTACTCGCAGCGGAATCGCTCGGCCTCGTGCCGCATTCCGATGTACAGCCCCAGCCCGAAGGCTAAGCGGATCGAGTTCCGCTGCCCCGACCCGAGCTGCAATCCGTACCTCGCGTTTTCGGCCCTGTTGATGGCCGCCCTGGATGGCATTCAGAACAAGATCCATCCAGGCGAACCGCTCGACAAGGACATCTACGACCTGCCGCCGGAGGAATTGGCCAAGGTGCCGAAGACGCCCGGCTCGCTCGAAGAGGCGCTCGCCGCCTTGTCCGCGGACCACGAATTCCTGCTCCGCGGCGACGTGTTCACCGAAGACGTCATCAAGACGTGGGTCAACTACAAGATGGAAAAGGAAGTCGAAGCGCTGCGGCTGCGGCCGCATCCGTACGAGTTCTGCATGTACTACGACATGTAGTCGGCCCTCGCGGCGATTAGTTCGCTTGCCGATTGTTGTCCGATGAAAATTGCATCCCCTGGCCGGCCGGTGGTCGTTGACCCACCGGCCGGCCTTTTCTATTCTGGCGTCGAATCGCTTACGGTCTTACGTAAGCTGGTGCCCGGGCGCACCTTCGGCGAATTCCCAACCACGTCAAGGAACTTTCACCATGATTCGCACTTTCCGCATCTCGTGCTTCGCGTGCCTGATGGCCATGTTGCTCGTCGCGTCGTCGCTTTCGGCGCAAGAGCCACTTCCCTACGGCGCGGCCGTTTCCTTGGAATCCGCCCAACGGGTCGCCGCGGCTGCCGCCAAGGAAGCCCAGGCGAACAAATGGCCCGTCGCCATCGCTATCGTCGACAGCGGCGGACACCTCGTCCTGTTTCATCGCCTCGACAACACGCAACTCGGCAGCGTCGAGGTCGCCATCGAAAAGGCCAAGACGTCGGTTCTCTACCGCCGTCCCACCAAAGCCCTCGAAGACCGCATTGCGATGGGCGGAGCCGACGTCAAGCTCCTCAAGCTGCCCGGCATGCCGCTTGAAGGTGGAATTCCGATCGTCCACGAAGGCAAGATCATCGGCGGTATCGGCGTTTCGGGCGTTCAATCGTCGCAAGACGCGGCCGTGGCTCAGGCCGGACTCAAAGCCCTCGCCGGCGCCGGCAAGTAACCAATCGCGGTCAACGATTTGAATTGGTTCGCGTACGCTACCCCACGCTCGTGATTCCGTCGGCATGACGGATTCGCTGCCGTGGCGTAGAATGGATGCATCGTCCACATGGGAAGTTGCGGGCCGCCTTGCCCGTCGCATAGGAAGTTCGCATGTCCGTCAGCACGAAGACTCCGTCGCGTTCGCAATCGACGGCGGCGGTCGTATTCAATGTGCCCAATCAGCTCACGGCGCTGCGGTTTATCCTATCGATCGTGTTGTTCGTCATCATCGAACAGCGGCACTATATGGCCGCCATGTACGTCTTCGTCGTCGCCGCCAGCACGGACTGGCTCGACGGGTATTGGGCTCGCAAGTACGGCCAAGTCACCACGCTCGGCCGAATTTTCGACCCTTTCGTCGACAAGATCATCATCTGCGGCACGTTCATTTTCCTCGCCGCCATTCCTGGCTCGGGCCTCGTCGCGTGGATGGCCGTCGTTGTCGTCGGCCGAGAAATGCTCGTCACTGCCTTGCGCGGCTACATCGAGCAACAGGGCGGCGATTTCTCCGCCAGCATGGCCGGCAAACTCAAAATGGTCTTTCAATGCGCCGCCGCGGCGCTGAGCCTTTACAGCCTCACATGGCCAACGCTGACGCCCGCGCCCGACTACGGCCCATTCTGGATGCTCCTACCCGTCTCGGCGTGGGGCCGACCCGAGTGGTTGGTCTGGTCGCTGTCGATCGCCGTTTGGCTGGCCGTCGTATCGACCGTCTATTCCGGCGTCGGCTACATCGTCGCCGCCGCGCGGATGCTTCGCCGCTAAACGACCCGGAAAACTGCGGCCGATGATCGACGTTCTTCTCGTTGCCGAAGCGCTCCCTGAAAATCGGCCGGGATCGTTCGCCGTTGGCGTTGGCGTTACGGCATTGCTGGCCGCGAGCTGCGCCGTCTGGGCATGGATCGTGGCAAAGTGGCGTCTCGGTAAGCCAGCGATTCCCCGCACTGCTCGCGTCGATGTTCCGTGGTTTGCCCCCGAGGTACTCGTTGTCATCGGCCTCGTGCTGTTGCTCACGATCGCGAGTTCGCTCGTTGTGCCGGAAGCGGAACCGCCGGCCGCCGCGAATGACTTCGCGCAAAGCATGTTGGGGAACGCGGCGTTCTACGCCGGCTTGGCCGCAATGGTCGTCGTGATGCTCGTCTTCGCTCGCCGGGCGAACTCGCGCGATCTTGGCCTGCCGCTAAAGCTGCCCGGCGATCTCGTTTACGGCGGTTTGGGCTGGCTCGCCGCGCTCGCGCCGGTATACGGATTGCAAATCGCCCTGGTGCGACTGGTCGAAGCCGACCGCCAGCCACATCCGCTCATTGAAATGTTGATTCGAGACCGTCGGCTCGATCTGCTTGGCTTGGCCATACTTTCGGCCGTCGTCATCGCGCCGGCGGTCGAAGAATTCTTGTTTCGCGTGCTGTTGCAAGGCTGGCTTGAGAAATGCTTCACGCCGAGCGGCGTCGCTCGCATCGCGAATGAACTGCCACTCGGCCATCGGTTAGACGAAACCGACGTCCTGCATGCCGAGGTCATCCCCGTCGACGCCATGCAGCCAACGACCTGCGAGACCCCGCCGCCGGCTGCTTCACCGCCGCTCGCGACATTCGCGGCCAGCGACGTGACGAATCGCTTCGCATCACCGCATTCCGATTTGGGCGAACCGACGAGCGCCGTTCCAAGCGACGAGCCGGAATTCGGCGTCGTGCGCCGCGCCGCGCCGATCGTTATCAGCTCCGTCGCCTTCGCCGCCGCCCATGCGGGAACGTGGCCCGATCCGCTCCCGCTGTTCGTTCTCGCCCTCGTCCTCGGCTACGTTTATCGGCAGACCCACCGCCTGTGGCCGTCCGTCTTGTTACACATGCTGTTCAACGGCCTGTCGCTGGCAATGGTCTGGTTCGGTGCTGAGTGACGCCGCCGTCGTTTGCGCCGCCAAATCGGCCGATTGCCACGAGCGTCTCCAACTTCAACGCGAACCGCCGCAGTGCCCGCGCCCGGTGGCTCAAACAGCTTTTCACCGCCGCCGATAGTTCGCCAAATGTGCGGTGATATTCGACGACCTCGAACATCGGGTCGTAGCCGAACCCGCCGCTCCCCGATCGCTCGAAGCGAATCCGCCCCCGGCAATAGTCTTCGGCTTCCAGCACGACGTTCCCCTGCGGATCGGCCAGCGTCATGTGACACGTATAAAACGCCGTCCGCTTTTCCAGCGGAACGTCGGCCAATTCCAATAGCAGTTTGTCGTTGTTTGCCTCGTCCGTCGCGCCCTCTCCGGCATAGCGAGCCGAGTACACGCCCGGCCGCCCACCCAGCACGTCGACCGACAGCCCGCTATCCTCGCCCAGCACCCACGCGCCCAAATGCCTTGCCTGCTGGGCCGCCTTGAGCCGAGCGTTTTCCTCGAATGTCGCGCCGCTTTCGACGACTTCGATCGCGCCCGAATAATCCGCCAATGTCGCAAAGCGAATCCCCAGCGGCCCTAACAATTCGGCCAACTCCGCACCTTTCTTGCGGTTGCGGGTGCCCAAAACGATCAACGGAAACTCGGCCATGCCAATTCTCACGCGACGAGGGAGTCCGGCGCGCAGCGCCGGCAAAGCCGCCGATTCTACGTCGCGTCGTCCAAGAACTGTAGCAGCGCCTTTGCAAATAGTTGACTTGGAGCAAATCGGGCTGCGTTGCTCCTCCGCGATGCTGACGCGGCTTCGCGGGCGGGGCTGCCCCAGATATTGTCTGGTGGCCAACAGCTTTGTTGTGAACGGCACACGCCGATAGACTCGTCGGACCGCGTAGTTTCCGCCGCATCCAGGTGCCGGTCTCTTCGTGCGGCCGACGGTGCGGTGGGAGTTTCGGAAGGCGATTAAGGTCGTGTGCCCGAATTCCGCGGAATGGATTGCGCCCACGGCGCCGCTTTCCGTTGGCGTGGACTTGATCGTGCGGTACGATCGCGACCGGACGTTTGCCGTTCGCGTCTGCGACCCGCGGCCCAGAGCGCCGGCGGACGGCAAGGTTAAGAACTCGAGAGACAATCTCAAGGATTGGCACGCCGTTGAATGCCCCTTCGCCAAGAACGCCGAAAGGCGACCAGCCGGAAGCCGTCGAACCGGTGTCGAGTCGACTGGTCGGAGATGGGCCGTTGCCGCACGACCGAGAGGCTCTTCCGCGGAACGTCAAGTTTCTCGGTTGGGCGAGCCTGCTCAACGATACGGCCAGCGAAATGGTATTTCCGCTGCTGCCGTTGTTTCTCGCGCGGCTGGTCGGCGCGGGAACCATCGAGCTTGGGCTGCTCGAAGGGATCGCCGAGACGGCCGCCAGTCTTTTGAAACTGTGGTCGGGCGGAAGGTCGGACCGGTCGCCGCGGCGAAAGCGATACGTGGTTGGCGGATACTTGTTGGCCGCGATCGCGCGTCCGTTTACGGCGTTGGCGGTTGCGCCGTGGCACGTAATCGTGGCGCGAACGGTCGACCGCGTGGGCAAGGGAGTGCGGACCGCGCCACGCGACGCGATGATCGCCGATTCGACCGCCGCCGTCCAGCGAGGTCGGGCGTTCGGTTTTCACAGGGCGATGGATCACTTGGGAGCCGTGATCGGACCGCTCGCCGCGTATGCGTTTCTGTGGTGGCGGCCGGACGATTTGCGCAACCTGTTCCTGTTGACCGCCATCCCGGGCGCGGCGGTCGTCGCGCTGCTGGTGTTCGGTCTGCGGGAAACGGCGAGGCAAGACACCGGAAAGGAGCCTTTTTCGCTCACACTCGCGCCATTCGACCGGCGGTTTCGCGTCTATCTCGTCGCGCTGGCGATCTTCACGTTGGGCAACACAAGCGACCTCTTTCTGATACAGCGTTCGATCGATTTGGGTATCTCGGCCGCATGGATTCCGCTGTTGTGGGGCGGATTGCACGTCGTGAAGAGTTTGGGTAATGCGCTGAGCGGGCATGCGGTCGATCGACTCGGTCCGCGGGCGATGATTCTTGCCGGGTGGCTGGTGTACGCCGTGTCTTATTCGGCGTTTGCTTGGGCGACGACCTTGGCGGAGATGATCGTCGTGTTAGTCGGCTACGGCGTATTCTATGCACTGAGTGAGCCGGCGGAGAAAACGCTGGTCGCGAATCTGGTTCCCCGGCACCGAACCGGGCTGGCGTTTGGCTGGTACAACTTTGCCATCGCCGCAACAACATTGCCGGGAAACGTGCTATTCGGTGTCATCTATCAGAACTATGGCGCGGCGGCAGCATTCGGCTGGGGCGCTGCGATGGCGGCCGTAGCGGCGGCGGTGTTGCTGGCCGTCGGCGCGACAAATGGCACCGAGGATCGCCCGGCGGAGAGCGCTGCAGCTTAGCGCAGGAAGAACATGCAAAAAAGAAAGCGACACGGCTCGCATGGGTGGCGAGACGTGCCGCTATTCGTTTTCCTTCGAACGCAAGAACGTTGCAGATGATGCCAACGGTTCAATGCCTCGGTAGACTCGCTCCGCAGTCGAGCCAAGCCGAGGCCGAACCGGAAGGGAGCTACACGAGGCCCTTGCGAACGGCCCACACGGCAGCCTGCGTGCGATCGCTGACCGCAATCTTCCGCAGAATGTTCTGGACGTGTTCTTTGACCGTTTCAATGCTGATGCCGAGCGAACGGCCGATTTCGCGGTTACTTAGGCCCAACGCGATGTGCCGCAGCACCTGAGCTTCGCGGTTGGTGAGTGGGCTATCCTCGTCGGCCGCGTTGTGACGCCGCTCCATCGAGCCTTTCACACGGCGCAACTCTCCGGTCTTTGACGGTGCGTCGCCCTTGGCGGCCGCCGTGATCGCCGCGATCAGCTCCTTACGGCTCGAACCCTTGAGCACGTAGTCGCTCGCCCCTAGGGCCACCGATCGGGCGACGTACGTCGGGTTGTCGTAGGTCGAGAGCATCACGACCCGCGAGTCGGGCGCTTCGACCCGAATCCGTTCGAGCGCAGTCAGGCCGTCCGTGCCGGGCATGCGGATGTCGAGCAAAACGACATCAGGTTGCAACTTGATGGCCTTCGCGACGGCATCGTCGCCGTTGGCCGCTTCGCCGACAATGTCGACTTCGGAGTCCTTCAAAAGACTCGCCAATCCGCTGCGGACGACCTCATGATCGTCGGCAACCAACACTTTCACCTTGGACATCAGAAAAACCTCCCCTTCAGGTCGATCAACTACAGAGAAACCGCTCCGCCCGAAGTCGATAGGATATGCAGCCAGCGAAATCCGGCTCGACGTCACGCTCGGACTCGGCTCAGCGATGACGGCCGTGGGCGGCGGCGAAACGTGCTTTCATTCTAGTCAGGCGGTTTAGGGGGGTGAAGCCCCCGGCCACACGAAAAGGGGAATTTTTGCGGCTTGTCGCAAGTTGTTTAACGCATTGAGTTTGTTGCATGCGTTACGACAATCGGAGGATTGAATCGAATCAAACCAACTCACCGAGGTACTCCATTTGGATCGCTTCTTCCGTGCGCATTATTTGGTCGTGTCCTAAGCTCAGAAAAGAAAAGTTGACTTTGGCACGGGATTTGACGACCATGCTCTGGCATGGGCACTGATCTAATTCGGAAATCTGTTCGCGCCAGATACCGCATCGAAGAGCGGCACCATGCATGCGCGATTCTCGCCTCCGATTTTCCAGGCGAACTAAACGACATAGTCGAATGCCTGGACGAATTCTGTCTTCGGAGGTCCGACGTTCTCGCAAAGGGCGGGAATAAGTCGCCCATCGCAATTGCGATAGATGCTTTCCTCGAAAGTCGCGGCTGGGCCGAGAAAGGATTCGATACGAAGATCGTAGTAGATAGTATCGAATTGCCAACGCCGACGCACAAGATCGACAACTTCAAGAATCGCGTCGGCGTTGAGGTTGAATGGAACAACAAGGATCCATTCTTTGATCGCGACCTAAATAACTTTCGCCTGCTCCATCAATTGAACGTCATGTCCGTAGGCGTGATTGTCACCCGACTCTGGGAATTGCAAGCTGAATTCAAGGCCCTTGGAAAGGGAGCGTCCTACGGAATGTCCACTACTCACTGGGACAAGCTCATTCCGAAGGTCAACGGTGGAGGTGCCGGCGGTTGCCCGTTGCTGCTTATCGGAATGGGGATGTCGTGCTACGATCCGACTTTATGAGCGTGCCCATTGTAGGCTTTGTAGATTGGTCGCGTATTCAGATACGTATCTACCTCGTCGCCCCATTGCGTCCAGTTAGGAACGCGATCGCGTGCGAATAATTCGAGGTACGGCGCGGGGCTGCACGCCTCGATTAGCCCGTAGGTTTCGTCGGGTTTCCTCGAATGCTCTTGCTTTCTTGTGCTTATCAGATTGACTTGCGTCCGGCCGGGCTGAAGCGTCCTCATGCTACCCCGTATCCCAAAAAGAAGTAACTCGGTGACGTTGCGGAAATAGAATCCGACTCCGCGACCGTCTGGGCCTCCATCCTTTCTGATTTTGTACCAAACGATATTCGTCTTGTACGTGAATCCCCAGGATTCCATGACTTGCAGACCCTCACGCAGGAGCGCGTTTGGGCACCATAGATATAAGTGGCTGGGCGTGCTGGCGTGCTCGCGTATCGGTAAGTCGCAAATTTCCTCTAGGCTCATCGTTGGGTATCGACGAAGTCGCTTGTGCTCTGGGGCCATCTTGCCGGTGCGGTTTTGGAACCGCCACGGCGGATCAACGAGCAGCGTCGAATACTGCCCTTTCAGTCCCGGCAATCCTTTGCTCATGGCCGACTCCTTTCGATCAGGTCTGAGAGCGACCAAAGTGTGTTCGTGACGCCTGCTGCCATTGCTGGGGTAATCCTTAAGGATGAGTGCCGTCGGCAAAAATTATAATGTGCCACGTGCAACGCCACGGCGGCAGCGAGGTTCTCCAATTTTTTCGAGAAGCCCATCGAAAGCCGCGTGAAACGCCGCAGGAACGTGCGAATCGTGAGGTTGTTTCTCTCGACGAGCGACGTGGAAATCTTGTCGGCATCTTGTTCGTAACCTATTATCCACCTCCGCGAGGCGTGGACCATCTCTGGCGGCGCGTAGCGCCCAGGCTGGTCGGCGTTTCTGAAATCTTTCTTGAGCGTCCCGTATCGCACGCGGCCCCCGAACGCGAGGTCAATCGCCTCTGGATACCCCGCCCAGGCATCGGAACTTAGTTGCACAACCGGCTGCTTGTCGCCTTCGCGATAAGCATGGTCGTCAGTCTCGTGCGCCGACGGAAACCTAAGCCGCTTGGCCAAGTCCACGCAAAAGCGCCGCGCGTTGTCGCCAGTGCGTTTTCCGATCAGAAACGTCGGAATCAACTTTGTGTCCTGATCCAGCGCTACGAACAAATACTGGTCGCCGATCAGTGGGTTTCTCCGCCTTTCCTGAACCGGCACGGTTTTTTGCTTACAGTACACAAAGGTCCAGATTTCGTCAAGCTCCACGTGTCTGAGTTTGAGGCCCGTTATTGTCCTGTCGAGCAACGAGCGGCACCGGTTTCCCGTTCGCACCAATAGCCGCATGATTGTGTCTCTATGAACACCGGTCAGCCTTTCGGTCGATCGAATCGAGTTCCCTTCGCAGAGCAAGTGAATGACGGATTGCTGTTTGTCGGGCGCGAGAACGTAAGCCATGACGGGACTCCCCAGGTTCGGGGCGTCCGCTAGAATTGGAGTGCTGAGTTCGCAATCTGGCGGAAGCCCGGTTGTGATTTCGCCCCGGTCGTGTTCGCGCACGGCCGGGGTTATTACGGAATTATTATGGCGTTAAAAACGCCACTGTCAATAGCCGTTGACAAAAGGGATTAAAAAAGCCATGATAAAGCCATCATGGCTCGACCAAAGAAAGACCCCGCCGACCGCAAGAAGCTAGCCGTCCGCGTCCTGATGACGGACGAGCAGAAGGCGATGCTGGACCGCGCCACCCAAACAACTGACGGTGATTTTTCTACGTGGGCGCGGCCGATATTGCTTCAAGAGGCGGAACGAATACTTGCGGCGAAGAAGCGACGAACGCGAAAGGCGACTGACGCACCATGACGGCACAGCCATTTGACCCGCCGCTCGATCCTGGAATTGAGAAGGCCGTCATGGTTCTACGGAAAGCTGGGGTGGAGACATTCGAGTCGTGCGAGGGAGGGCCGGGACATTCCTATCCGGAGCCGACCGTTCGCTTTCATGGTCATCGCGACGAGGGCTTTCGAGCGCTGGCGGCGGCGATGCAGGCCGGAT
>JAJDEG010000135.1 GCA_029259895.1 Planctomycetota bacterium | reverse complement strand
GGTGCGGACGATTGCGGTACGCACGGCCGAGTATTTCGGCGTCAAGGTTTCGGAATTGCGCAGCCCGATGCGGCGGAGAGAGATCGTGGCCGCCCGCAGCGTGGCGATGTATCTGGCGCGGTGCTTGACGGCGGATAGTTTGCAAACGGTGGGGCGTCATTTTTCTGGCCGCGATCATACGACGGTCGCCCATAGCGTGGAGAAGGTTGTCGAGCAACTTGCCCGCGGCGACGTGGCGACTTCGCAGGCGGTGGCGCGGATACGGGAGCGAGTGCTGGAAGGAAATTGACGCCGTTTGTTCAACCGCAGAGCAGCCGTTGGCCGCAAGTGAATAACAAGCTGGTACTTTTTTAACGCAGAGGTGGCAGAGGTTTCGCAGAGGACGCAGAGAGGATTTCAGTCGGTAGTGGCTACATGATTCGGGGCGTCGCGCGAGACGGAAAACTTGTTCATTGGCAGTTCGTGGACGACCGGAGAAGTCGCCCTACCGACAGTGGTCGCCGCTGGTTGCGAAAAACGATGACCGTATGCACAGACGCCGAACACGCTGCATTCATCAGGTCGACAGGATTTCCACGCCTCGATGATCGACGCGAAACTAGCCGGTGCCGTTGCTGCGAAACGAGTTACCCTCAGCGGCCAGAGGGCAAGCGACAGCCGATGACTTCGGCCTTATAACAATACAAAGATTTAAGAGTTCTATTAGATTAACCCAAGCCGCCGAATGTCTGTTGGACGATTTCGCCGTCCAGCGACGCCGGCCACCCATCGCCGATCATTGAGGGTTTGTGCCATGAAGATTACTTGCCAACGGGAACGGTTCTTGTCGGCGTTTCAAACCGCCGCGTCGGTGGCGCCGACGCGCAGTCCGAAGCCGATTCTGCAGAATGTGAAGCTCGAAGCCGACGCGGAAAAGGCGACGCTGATCGCCACGGACTTGGAGGTCGGCATTCGCATCGAAGCGGCCGGCATCGACGTGGAGACGCCGGGGAGTTGCGTGCTGCCGGTGGGTCGGTTCGGTTCGATCCTGCGTGAGTCGAGCGACGAAAAGATTCGGATCGAAACCGACGGCCAGGGAACGGTGATTCGCGGCGAGCGGAGCGAGTTTCGTCTGCCGGCGGAGAATCCGGCCGAGTTTCCCAACGTGGCCTCGTTCAACGACGAGAAATACTTCGAGACGTCGGCGCGGCTGTTTCGCGAAATGATTCGCCGCACCGCGTTTGCGACCGACAACGAAAGCAGTCGCTACGCTCTGGGCGGCGTGCTGCTGGAGTTCGCGGAGAAAAGCCTGACCGCCGTTTCGACGGACGGACGTCGGCTGGCCAAGATGGAAGGGCCGGGGCAATCGTTGGGCGGTTTCGAGCAAGCGGCGGCCGCTGGGGCAGCGCCGATCGTGCCGACGCGGTCGATGCAGTTGATCGAAAGGGCACTTTCCGACGGGGACAGCGAGATTCAGATCGCCACGCGCGACAACGACGTGCTGGTTCGCAGTCCGCGAGCGACGATTTATTCGCGGTTGGTCGAAGGACGCTTTCCGCGGTGGCGGGACGTGTTTCCGATGCGGTCGGACGCGGCGAAGATCGAGCTTTCGGTGGGGCCGTTTCACTCGGCCGTGCGTCAGGCGATGATCGTGACCAGCGAGGAGAGCCGGGGCGTGGAGTTTCAGTTCGCCGACGGCACGCTGACCCTCGCCGCGCGGGCCGCCGACGCGGGCCAATCGCACGTGGAACTGCCGATCACCTACGACGGGCCGAAGATCGCGATCATGCTCGATCCGCGGTACGTGAGCGAGTTTCTCCGCGTACTCGATGCCGACAAGACCGTGACGTTCGACGTGAAGGATGGCGACGCCGCCGGCGTGTTCACGACCGACGACGGGTATGGATACGTCGTGATGCCGCTGGCCCGCGATCGATAGTTTTTTCCATCACAATTCGATTGTTTGCATGGCGGTCAACTTGCATGGCGAGATCCAAAGCTGCGGCTAAACATCCGCCGACGCCGGAATTGTTGCGGGTGATCGAGGACATCGAACGCACGCGGGGCGATCAGCGCTACAAACCGCGGGCGCGACCGAAGAAAATGGGCGACGTGGTGTCGCAGTTGTTGGCACGCCGTGGTTATGGGCAACAGGAGACTTCGGCGGCGTTGGCCGAAGCATGGAAGATTGCCGCGGGCGAAGGAATTGCCGCGCAGACGCGGGTGGGCACGGTGCGTCGCGGGACGCTCGAAGTCGTCGTGGCCAACTCGGCGATTTCGCAGGAACTGACTTTTCGCAAGGCGCAGCTCGTCGGGGAACTCGCCCTACGGTTGCCGGATCATAAGATTACGAACGTTCGCTTTCGCACGGGAATCGTGGGAAGTAGCTAGGAGACAGGAGCTTAGGAATTGGCCCGATTCACGTTCCCTTATTCGTAACGGAATTTGCGTAGGGTGGGGGGGGGGGGGGGGTGGGCCCCCCGGCCGGGTGGGGCGCCAGGTGGGGGGGCCGACCCGGGGGCCCCCCCCCCACAAAAAAA
>JAJDEG010000134.1 GCA_029259895.1 Planctomycetota bacterium | reverse complement strand
GTGCCCACCCCGTTGGGGCCCGGCGGGTGGGGTGGCCACACCTTTCTTCCCACCCACCCTACGAAACTCAAGCCTCACATCATCATTCCTGCAACTCCAACCATCGGCTTTCCGCCTCGTCCAACTCCGCCGACAGCACCGATACTTCCTCGTGAAGCCGCTGCGCCACGGCCGCGTCGGTCGCCTGCATCAACTCCGCGTGAATCGACTTCTTCTGCTCGTCGAGCTTGGCGATCTTCCGCTCGAGCGCCGACGCTTCCTTCTTCCTCTCGCGCTGTCGTTGGGCCTGCGATTTCGATCCATCGCCTGCTCCCGACGACGCCGCGGCAGACTTGATTGCCTTCGGCGTCCCCCGAGTTAGCGCGGCATGTTCGCGCGCCCCGTCGGAAATCTCCTTGCCGACCCGATAGACGTAGCTGTCGTAATCGCCCGGATAGTTCGCCACCCGCCCGTCGCGAACCTCGACCACGCCCGTTGCCACGCGGTGCATGAAATGCCGATCGTGGCTCGTAAACACGATCGTCCCGGCATAGTCGATCAACGCCTCGGCCAACGCATCGACCGTCTCCACGTCCAAATGGTTGCCCGGCTCGTCGAGCACGAGTACGTTGTGCCGCGCGAGCAACAGCCCGGCAAGCACCAGTCGTGCCCGCTCGCCGCCGCTGAGCACGCCGATTCGTTTCTCAGTGTGTTCGCCGCGGAACAAAAAGCTACCCGCCACGTCGAGAATCCATTGCGGCTTCGTCTCGGCCGTCGCGCGGTGCCGCAGATAGTCGTACGCCGTCCAATCCTCCGGCAGCGTCGTATAAACGTGCTGCGCATACACGCCGATGTCGCAGCCATATCCCCATCGCACCTCGCCCGAGAGCGGCGGCAGCGAATCGGTCAGCGAACGCAAGAACGTCGTTTTCCCCTGGCCGTTGTCGCCGACGATCGCGATCCGGCTCCCATGTTCGAGGTCCAGATCGACGCCGCTGGCCACCGTGTGATCCGGATAGCCGATCGACAATCCCACGCACCGCACGGCCGACCCCTTCCGCGGCTCGACGGCCGGCAGCCGAATCCGCACCGTGCTCTCCGGCCCTTCGACCTCGATCATCTCCAGCCGTTCGAGTTGCTTGGCTTTGCTCCGCGCTTGCGACGCCGTGCTTGCCCGCGCCCGGTTCTTGTCGATGAACGTTTCGAGCTGCTTGCGCTTGCTGGCAGTCGTTGCGTTGACGCGCCGATCGTGCTCCCGCCGCTCCGCCTGACTGGCGATGTGCGCCTCGACGTCGCCGGGATACATCGTCAATTGTCCGCGTGCAAGCTCCAGCGTCTGCGTACAGGTCGCCTTCAGAAACGCCCGATCGTGCGACACCACCAAACACGCGCTGCGAAACTCGTTCAAGAAGCGTTCGAGAAGCAACTGCGTCCGCAAGTCGAGAAAGTTCGTCGGCTCGTCGAGCAACAACAAATTCGGATCGTGCAGCAGCAGCGCCGCCAGCTTGACCCGCGTCTGCCAACCGCCGGAAAACTCGCTTACAGGCCGGTTGAGCGCCGCGTCCGGAAACTCGAAGCGCCACGCCACTTCGCCACACCGCCAGTCCGGCTGCCCGCTGTCGCGCATCAGAAACTGCATCACCGTCTCGCCCGCCGCGAACGGGTCGTGCTGTCGCAAGTAGCCCAGCCGCAACCGGTTGTGGCGAAACAAATCGCCGGCATCTAGTTCCTCATCGCCCAGCAAAACGCGGCACAGCGTCGATTTGCCACACCCATTCCGCCCGATCAGACCAACCTTATCGGTGTCCGTCAGCGTAAAGCCGGCACCATCGAGCAGGTGCTGGGCGCCATAGCGTTTGTGGGCGTCGCGAAGTTGCAGCAGGACGGTCATATCGGACGTTCAGTTTCGGTCAGTGAAGCAAGTGGAATCGTGGATTTTACGCCGCCCGCCGATCGCTCGAAAGGCGAAATCACAATTCCGCGAACCGTCCCAAACGATGTTTCGCCGTGCGGCCCGGTGCTATACTCGTCTCCGCCCGGCAAGCGACGACTCGACACACCGAAAGACGTGGAAATACGACAATGCGAAACGCCAAGAAAGATGCCGCACGAGGGCGAACCCGCGAGACGATTCGTGCCACACTGCATGCGGCGTTCGCCTGGGGAGCCGTTCTGATGATCGCACCGTCCGCCGGCCTGGCTGCCGAGTCCTTTCCGCCTGCCAACGACTTGCCCGCCCACAAGGGGCTTCCCGATCCGCTCGTCATGCTCGACGGCGAGCGAGTCGCGTCGCGTGCCGACTGGCAAGAGCGCCGCCGGCCGGAGCTGCGTAAGCTGTTTCAGCACTACATGTACGGCTATTTCCCAGCTACCGAAACGCGGGTCGCCGCTCACGTCGACCTCGAAGACGAAAACTACTTCGGCGGCAAAGCCACCAAACGACAGGTAACGCTGTCGTGCGGCAAAGCGGGGATGCCGAAGATCAACCTGCTGGTGATCGTGCCGAATCGTCGCCAGGAACCCGCGCCGGTGTTCCTAGGCATCAACTTCTGCGGCAACTTCGCGGTCCTCGACGACAAACAAATTCCACTCACCGGCGCATGGGTCTACGACAGTTGCGCCGGCGGCGAGAATAATCGCCCCACCGAAGCCTCCCGCGGCTCGCAAGCCAACGACTGGTCCGTCGAGCAGACCATCGATCGCGGCTACGCCGTCGCCCTGTTCCACGCCGCCGACATCGATCCCGATAAGCCCGACTTCACCGACGGCATTCACCCCCATTTTACGACAACCGGTCAGAGCGAGCGCGGCGATAGCGATTGGGGCACCCTCGCCGCCTGGGCATGGGGAATTCACCGAGTCGTCGACTACCTCGCCACCGACCGCGACACAAACAAAGACATCGACGCCCGGCGAATCGCCGTCGTCGGCCACTCCCGCAAAGGCAAGACGTCGCTGCTGGCCGCTGCGTTCGACGACCGCATCGCTTTGGCGATTCCACTTCAAGCCGGTTGCGGCGGCACCGCGCCAAGCCGCGGAACAGTCGGCGAGTCCGTAAAGCGAATCAACGACAGCTTTCCGCACTGGTTTTGCGACGAGTTCAAGAAGTTCAACGATCAGCCGGAGCGACTGCCCTTCGACCAACACTGCCTCGTCGCCATGATGGCCCCGCGTCCGGTCCTGCTAGCCAACGCCGTCGAAGACACCTGGGCGAACCCCGCCGGCCAATTTGAAGTGCTCCAAGCCACCCGCCCCGTCTACAAGCTCTACGACGCCGACGACCTTGGCGAAACGAAGATGCCCCCGCCCGGAAAACTCATCGACGGCAAGCTCGGCTACTACATCCGCGACGGCGAGCACTCGATGACCCGCGGCGACTGGAAAGTATTCTGCGACTACGCCGACAAACATTTCGGCAAGCCGAAGCAGTAAGCAGTCTCGTAGGGTGGGGCGAATGAAGTAAGGCCCACCGCAAGACGAAGCACAATCCGGCGGACCGTCGTTCGACGCCACCTACGTGGTACGCTCGACGAACTCCTGCGCAATTGACAACCGCCGCCATCGCGATACGATGAAGCGACGTTGGCGTTCTCGTTGCTAACTCGTTGCCTCGCTTGCAGATAGTGGCTTTTCTCGATCGGCGGACAAATCCGATTACGGCGGGTATCTTGATGACCGTCGGCCGGTAACTCCCGCGGATTCTTTCACTTCCACGGAGGACTGCGTACGTGATTACCCAAATCGAACATGCTCGCGCCGGTCACGTCACGCCCGCGATGGAATACGTCGCCAAGCGCGAGGATCTGCCGGTCGAGACGATCCGCGTCGAAGTGGCCGCCGGGCGGATGGTGATTCCGGCCAATCGCGTGCATCTGGCCCTGCGGCTCGAGCCGATGGCCATCGGCATCGCCGCGCGGTGCAAGATCAACGCCAACATCGGCAACTCGGCCGTCACGAGTAACGTCGAGGAAGAACTCGAAAAGTTGCACACCTCGGTCCACTTTGGGGCCGATACGGTGATGGACTTGTCGACCGGCAAGGACATCGACCGCATTCGCAAGGAGATCATTGCCAAATCGCCCGTGCCGATCGGGACGGTGCCGATCTACCAAATGCTCGAAGAGCTGGGCGGCAACATCGAGGACATGAAGACGCAGCACTTTCTCGACATGGTCGAGCATCAGGCCAAGCAGGGCGTCGACTACATGACGATCCACTGCGGCGTGCTGTTCGAGCATTTGCATCTAACGATGAATCGCGTGACCGGCATCGTCAGCCGCGGCGGGTCGCTGATCGCCAAGTGGATGATGACGCACCGCAAGCAGAATCCGCTGTACGAGTGTTTCGACGACCTGTGCGACATCATGCGGCAATACGACGTCACGTGGAGCCTGGGCGACGGCCTGCGACCCGGCTCGATCGCTGACGCCAGCGACGAGGCCCAATTCGCCGAACTCAAGGTACTCGGCGAACTGACCGAACGCGGTTGGCGTCGGGGCACGCAAGTCATGGTCGAAGGACCAGGCCACGTGCCGATGGATCAGATCGACATGAACATCAAGAAGCAGATCGAGTGGTGCAAGGGCGCGCCGTTCTACGTGCTCGGCCCGCTCGTGACCGACATCGCCCCCGGCTACGACCACATCACCAGCGCGATCGGCGCGGCCTTGGCCGGCTGGAGCGGCGCGGCAATGCTCTGCTACGTGACGCCGAAAGAGCATTTGGGCCTGCCCGACCGCGAGGACGTCAAACAGGGCGTGATCGCCTACAAGATCGCCGCCCATGCCGCCGATCTCGCCCGCCACCGCAAAGGTGCACGCGACCGCGACGACGCGCTGAGCCGCGCCCGTTTCGCGTTCGACTGGAATGAGCAATTCCGCCTTTCCATCGACCCCGAAACCGCCCAGCGGATGCACGACGAAACGCTGCCGCAGGACACGTTCAAGAGCGCTCACTTCTGCAGCATGTGCGGGCCGAAGTATTGCTCGATGAAGATCACGGAAGATATCCGCAAGATGGCGGAGGAGCATCCGGAAGGACTGGTGGAGTTGGCCGCGAAATGATCGGGCATGTCCGCGCCGCAAAGGACGCCTTACGATGACGATGCTTTGCCGGACGTGGATAGCGACTCTTGCGTTGAGTGTTGTTGCGGGGGAACTTGCGTCTACTGTCGCCGCGGCCGAATTGCGCGGTACGATCGTCGACGCCGCCACGGGTAAGCCGATTGCTGCCCGCATCTACGTCCGCCGCGATGCTGGTGGCCGCGACGGCGACGGCAACGGCCGCACGTGGCATTTCGTTCGTTCGGCCGACGAGCGTGGTTCGGCCGTCGTTTACGACAAGACGAACTGGATCAACGCCCAGTCGTTCGAGAAGCACACGACCGTGTCGGCCCATCCGTTCGCGGCCGAATTGTCGGCGGGCAAATACACGCTCACCGTCGAGCGCGGCAAGGAGTATTTCGCCGAGACGCGGCAAGTCGAGCTTGGCGACGAGCCGGTGCGGGTCGAGATCAAGCTGCGGCGTTGGGCGAACATGGCCAAGCGCGGCTGGTACAGCGGCGAGACACACATTCACCGGCCGCTGGAGGAATTGCCGAACATCCTGCTGGCCGAGGACTTGAACGTCGCGCTGCCGCTGTCGTATTGGGTCACCCACGCCGGCCGCCCACCAACGACGGGCGACAAGAACCTGCCCGGCGACGTGCCGGATCGGCTGATCGAAGTCGACGCGACGCACGTCATCTGGCCGCGGAACACGGAGTACGAAATCTTCTCCGTCGGCCAGCGGCGGCATACGCTCGGAGCGATCTTCGCGCTCAACCATCGCTCGGTGCTTACCGATGGCGTGCCGCCCGTCGGGCCAATGGCCGCCAAGGCCCGTGCCGAGGGGGCGCTGTTCGATATCGACAAGCCCGACTGGCCCTGGGCGATGTCGCTCGTGCCGACCGTGCGACCGGAATTGTTCGAGTTGGCGAACAACCACATGTGGCGGACCGAGTTCGCTTTTCGCCAGTTCAACGCCACCGTGCCACCGTTTATGCTTCCGCCGAGCGGAGGCAAGTCGGGCGGCGAGTGGGATTGGCTGCGGCTCACGCTTGGCAGCTACTACACGCTGCTCAACTGCGGTTACGCGATGGTCCCGGCGGCGGGCACGGCCAGCGGCGTGCATCCCGTGCCGGTCGGCTTCAGCCGCGTCTACGTTCATCTGCCGGACGGGTTCTCGTACGAACGTTGGATCGACGCTCTGCGCAAAGGCCGGAGCTTCGTCACGACGGGGCCGATGCTGCTAGCGGAAGTCGACGGCAAGCAGCCCGGCGCGACGTTTCAGCTTGGCGAATCCGGCGGCAAGCTGCGCGTGAGCGGCCGCGTCGAAAGCGCCCATCCGCTCTCGACGATTGAAATCATCCGCAGCGGCGAAAGCGTGAAGACGTTTTTTCCGCAGAACAAACGGACTGAGCGCGGTGCCTACGAATCGACGTTCGACGCCGAGATCGCCTGCGAGGAGAGCGGCTGGTTGGCCGTGCGGTGCTTCGAGGACGCACCGGGTGGCCGGGTCCGTTTCGCCCATACCGCACCGTGGCACGTGAAGGCGGAGGGCAAGCCACTGCGACCGCGGCGTGAGGAAGTCGAGTATCTCGTCGGGCGGATGCGCGATGAGATCGCCCGCGGCCGAGAGGTTCTTCCCGCCGCGGCGATGGCGGAGTACGAACGGGCGCTCGCCGAGTACCGTGCGATCAAGTCCCAGCCGGAGCAACACGTTAACTCTCGCCGACCCTCCGACGATAGCGAACTGCAGTTCTGGCTCGAAAACATGGTCTGGTATCACGGATTCTCGCCCTCCGAAATCCGCGCGGCGACGGGCGTCGACGACGAGAAAATCGCGGCCGCATTGGAGCGCTTCCAGATTACGCCCGAAAAGCGGCCCCGTCGCGCCGCGGAAGATCCGCTATTGGTCCTGCCCTATCCAGGCGGCCGGCATCCACGCATCGGTTTTCTCGATGGGGCGATCGAGCCGCAGCGCGATACGAAGGTCAGCGTGTTCACGCCCTGGGCAAACGAGACAGCCGACGCCGCCAGCTACGCGGTCGTCGACGTGCCCGAGGCGATTTTCTCGAACCTTGGCCTGACGTACCTGGCCCACACCCACGTTCCGACGATCTGGGACGGCCGCCGCGAAAAGCTCAAACCGGTCGAATGGCAGCGTCGCGACGACGGATCGCTCGACTTCGAGCGGACGCTGCCCAACGCCATCGCCTTCGGGACTAAGGTCGTCCCGCGGCGCGACGTCGTGCTCATGGAGCTTTGGCTCCGCAACGGCACCGACGAAAAACTGACCGACATGCGCGTGCAGAATTGCATCATGCTTAAGGGCATGCCCGGTTTCAATGGGCAGACGAACGCCAACAAACTGATCCGCAAGCCCTACGTTGCCTGCCATTCGGAAGACGGAGGGCGGTGGATCATCACGGCGTGGGAGCCGTGCCACCGGCCGTGGGCGAACCCGCCGTGCCCTTGCCTGCATAGCGACCCGAAGCTGCCGGACTGCGCGGCGGGCGAGACGGTCCGCGTCCGCGGGGCTGTGTGGTTTTACGAGGGAGCGGACATCGACGGCGAACTACGGCGGATCGAGGCGACGACGTGGCGGGATGGGCCGGGCGGCAAGGCGGCGTCGCGATAGACGGCGTCGCGGTAGTCGTCGACCCAGCTTGAGAGGGCATTGCGGCGTCCGCCCGTTACGGCGTAACAATAGGCGTTTGGCCAGCTTCCCCCAACCGGTGAGTTGACTTGGCAATCGCCGGTCGTTAGGCTGAAATTCAAGTAGGAACACCGCACTTCCCACCGGCAGATTCCTGTCGAATGCATCTCAACGCCCGATGCGAAAAGGCCGATCCAAAACGGCCGGTTCGCAATAGCCGCTTCATATCGGCCGATTCGTTGCGAGGTGAGTTCGCCCGGACATGCCGAAATGCTCGGATCCCCTGGCGATCCCTCCTCTGGCGAGCAACGCCGACGCGCCGTCCAATGGACCGGATGGCAAACGTGGCAACGTGGAACGCGGGAACAGAGAAACGTACACATCGGGCACGATATCGAGAGGCAAAAACGGCCGGCTGCTAAAGCCGGGCGGTTGCGTTCCGTAGGGTGACTAGTTAATCTGCGACCGACGGCCGCGGCACTGCGCCGCGTGCGTCTGTAGCACGAAAATGAGTTGGGGAATTAGCGCGCTCGCTTCGCGGGCGATGCACTGCGCCTCTGTGGCGCGACGGCGAACTATCAGCGTGGCGGATTCGGATGGCGGACTTCACCAAGATATTGCTCAAGCAGCGGACGATTAGTCCGGAACAGCTTCTCGAAGCCGAGAAGTTGGCCAAGCGAACCGGCCAAAACGTCGGCGAGACGCTGGTCAAGCTCGAATATGCCACGAGCGCCGACATCTCCAAGGCAATGGCCAAGGGAATGGGCCTGCGTTACGTCGACCTCGAACAGACGCGCGTCCCCGCCGCCGTCATCGAGCTGGTGCCGGAATCGGTCGCCCGCGAGAACGTGATCTTGCCGCTGGACGCCGAGGACGGCTCGCTCCGCGTGGTGTGCAGCAATCCCTACGATCTCGACATGATCGACAAGTTGCGGTTCATTCTCAACCGCAAGATCGAGCTCGCTCTGGCGCCCAAGGAGCACATTCTCGAAGCGATCAACAAGGCCTACGGCGGCGGCGGAGACGACGACGCCGACTCGATGCTGCAAGAGTTCACCGACACGGCGATCGACTTTACGGACGCCGACGACACGGATCTCAAGGATGCCGACGACGTCGACGCCAGCAGCGGGCCGATCATCAAGTTCGTCAACCTGATGATCGGCGAAGCCGTTCAGCTTCGCGCGTCGGATATTCACGTCGAGCCGTTCGAGGATCGCGTTCGAATTCGCTACCGTATCGACGGCCGGCTCGTCGAACGCGACAGCCCGCCCAAGCGAATCCTGGGTGCGCTGCTCTCGCGCATCAAGATTCTCGCGCGCATGGACATCGCCGAGCGACGCCGACCGCAGGACGGCCGCATCAAGGTCGACGTCGGCAAGAAAGAGCTCGACCTCCGCGTCAGCATGTTGCCGACGAACCACGGTCAGTCGTGCGTCATGCGAATCCTCGACAAGGACAACATTAAGATCGGCGTCCGCCAGTTGGGCCTCTCCGAAGAGTGTTATCGCGAATTCCGCAACCTCATTCGACGTCCCAACGGCATCATCCTCGTCACCGGGCCGACCGGGTCCGGCAAAACGACGTCGCTCTATGCGTCGCTAAATGAGCTGAACAAGCCCGATCGGAAAATCATCACGGCCGAAGACCCGGTCGAGTATTACCTCCCCGGCATCAATCAGGTCGAAGTCCGCCACGACATCGGCCTCGACTTCGCCCGCATCATTCGCGCCATGTTGCGGCAAGCACCGAACGTGATCCTCGTCGGCGAAATGCGCGACGCCGAAACGGCACAGATGGGCATTCAGGCCTCGCTCACCGGCCACTTGGTGTTTAGCACGCTGCACACCAACGACGCTCCCGGCGCCATCACGCGAATGGTCGACATGGGCGTCCCCAGCTACCTCGTCGCCAGCAGCGTTATCGCGGTCATGGCCCAGCGGCTCGTCCGCGTCGTCTGCGCCAAATGCAAACAGCCCCATCATTACGGCGAGGAGGTGCTCGAAGAAGCGGGCATCTCGCCCGAGATGGCTGCCCAAGCCACGTTCATGAAGGGCAAGGGATGCAGCAATTGCCAGCAAAGCGGTTATCGCGGCCGGCTCGGCGTGTACGAACTCATGCTCATCACCTCGAAGATGCGCGAACTAGTATTCGAGAACAAAGCCACGCAGATCCTCCGCCAAGCGGCCATCGCCCAGGGCATGGACACGCTTTACATGGATGCCATGCGCAAGGTCTGCAAGGGAATCACGACGATCGAAGAGGTGTATCGCGTCGCGAAGAAGACGGAACAGGACTAAGACATCGGAGACTGACATCTGAGACTTGGGACTCGCGGCTGCGGCCGCAGATTTTGGAACAATAACGGCATTTCGCCATTTCGCGCCGGTTTTGGACTTGGTTTCCCATCGGCCGATGGCGAATAATAATCAAGCGGGCTTCGGCCTGGGCAATTTTCACATCGTTTCGGTATGGAACAGATACTTATCGAGAAATTGCTGAACGCGGTAGTGAAGCAAAACGCTAGCGATTTGCATCTCACCGTCGGTCAGCCCCCCGTCTTGCGCTTAAGCGGCCGGATGCGTAAGCTCGACACCAAGGTGCTCGAGCCCGACGACACCATGGCCCTCATGAAGAGCATCAGCCCCGAGCGGGCGCAGCAAGAACTGCAAGAACACGGCGGTGCCGACTTCGGCTTTGCATTTGCCGATATGTGCCGCTTCCGCGTCTCCATCTTCAAGCAGAAGGGGCACGTCGGGATGGTGCTGCGGCAGATCCCGAACAAGCTCCTCACGATGGAGGATCTCAAGCTGCCGCCGGTTTGCAGGCAGCTCGTCATGCGGCCCCGCGGTCTGTTCCTCGTCACCGGTCCGACCGGTTGCGGTAAGACGACCACGCTGGCCTCGATGATCAACTTCATCAACGAGACCCAAGACCACCACATCATCACCGTCGAAGACCCGATCGAATATTACCACCCGCACAAGAAGTCGACGGTCAACCAACGCGAGGTCGGCGTCGACGTGCCGAGCTTTGCCGAGGCCCTACGCCGCGCGCTGCGGCAAGACCCGGACGTCATCCTCGTCGGCGAAATGCGCGACCTGGCAACGATCGAAGCGGCCATCTCTGCCGCCGAAACCGGCCACCTCGTGTTCGGCACGCTCCACACCACCGGCGCCCAGGGAACGGTCAACCGCATCATCGACGTCTTCCCGACGCAGCAGCAGGAGCAAATCCGCGCCCAGTTGTCGACCGCGATCGTCGGCATCCTGTCGCAGGCGTTGTTGCCCAAGATCGGCGGCGGCCGCGTGGCGGCGTTTGAAATGCTCGTCTGCGACTCGGCTACGCAAAACCTGATTCGCGAAGCTAAGACGTTTCGCATCAACTCGCAAATCCAAACCGGCGCCAAGAAGGGCATGGTTCTACTCGACGATTCACTCTTCAACCTGTGGCACACCGAACAAGTCACGGCCGAAGACGCGCTCGCCAAGGCAAACTTGCCGGACGACATGGCGCGACGCATGGCGAACGCCAAGCGAGGCGTATTCGACAAACCGTCCGAGGCGGGAAAAGAAGGATAGTGGAGAAACTTCAAGTATCAAGTTTCAGGCAGAGCATGAGGTTGAACGACCGTTACCCGATGCTTAACGACCTTTCGGAGGCGATACGAGAGGAAGTGGTGCGAAACGAGACTGTAGGAGGCGAATCCTTTCGCCGATGGAACCGCAGAACTTCAGGCATCGGGAATTGAGAAGTCGAATTCGATCGGAAACTGACGACTGAGCATTGTGAATAGCGCGATAACCGGCGGTTAGCAACATGGCAATGAAACGTTTGGCACAGGTGTTGGTCGAGCTGAAAGCGCTCAAGCCCGAGCAGGCCAAGGCCGTGCTCGAAGAGCAAAAGCGCAACCGTAAAGACGAGCTGATGGGCAAGATCGCCCTCGACATGAACTTGCTCACCGAGGAGCAACTGGTCGAGGCGCTCGGCGTGCAAATGAACATGCCGACCATCGGTCTGCAAGGCGTGCAGTTGCCGCAAAAAGTGCTCGACACGATCACGCCGCAGATGGCCCAGATGTATCGCATCGTGCCGTTGAAGTTCGACGATGAGACGCTCACCATCGCGATGGCCGACCCGCAGAACCTGGCCGTTCGCGACGAACTGCGCACGCTGCTGGGCTACAACATCCGCGGCGTCGTGGCCAGCGAACGCGACGTGCTTGCCGCCATCGAGAAGTACTACAACGACGAAGCCGACAGCGTCGAAAAGATCGTCCGCGAGATGGAATCCGACGCCGACCTCAAGAAGGCCGTCGCCGAGGCCGGCGGCGCGACCGACTTGACCAGCGTCGAAGCATTGGCGGACAGCGCGCCGGTTCGCAAGCTGCTCAACATGGTGCTGCTGCTGGCGATCAAGGACCACGCCAGCGACATTCACTTCGAGCCGTTCGAGGACGAGTTCCGCATTCGCATCAAGGCCGACGGCGTGTTGTACGAAATCGTGCCGCCGCCCAAGCACCTCTCGTTCGCCATCACCACGCGCATCAAGGTCATGGCGAACCTCGACATTGCCGAACGCCGCATGCCGCAAGACGGCCGCATCGAGCTCAACGTCGGCGGCCATCCCGTCGACTTGCGCGTCAGCGTGCTCCCCACCATGTTCGGCGAAAGCTGCGTGCTGCGAGTACTTGACCGATCGGTCACGGCGCTCAGCCTCGATTCGGTCGGCATGGACGCCCCCACGCTGAAAATGTTCCGCAGCGTCATCGATAAGCCCAACGGCATCATCCTCGTCACCGGTCCGACCGGTTCCGGCAAGACGACGACGCTCTATTCCGCGCTGTCCGCTCTCAACACGATCGAAGACAAGCTGATCACCACCGAAGACCCGGTGGAATACGACATCGACGGCATCGTCCAATGCCCGATCGACGCCGGGATCGGCGTGACGTTCGCCTCTTGCCTGCGGGCGATCTTGCGACAAGATCCGGACCGCATCCTCGTCGGCGAGATTCGCGACACCGAAACGGCCGAGATTGCCGTGCAAGCGTCGCTCACCGGCCACTTGGTGTTTAGCACGCTGCACACCAACGACGCGCCCAGCACGGTAACGCGATTGCGCGATATGGGCGTGCCGCCGTTCTTGATTACGGCCACGGTCGAAGCGATTCTCGCCCAACGGCTCGTCCGCAGGATTTGCAAGAATTGCAAGGAAGAGACCAAACCGACCAGCGAGCAATTGTTCGATCTCGGCGTGAACGAAAAGGACGTCGAAGGCAAGAGCGTCTTTCGCGGCACCGGCTGCGACAAGTGCAACAATACCGGCTACAAGGGGCGGTTCGGACTATTCGAGTTAATGATCGTGACCGACGACATCCGCGACATGATCATGCGAAACGCCTCGCGCGACGAACTGCGCGACGTTGCCAAGGGCTACGGCATGGTCTCGCTCCGCGATGCCGGAATCAAGGCCATGTTTGAAGGCGTGACGTCGATGGACGAAGTGATTCGCGAGACGATTCTCGAAGCGTAGCTACCCTGGGGGGTGGTCGCAAAGGAGTCGGCAAGCGTGTAAAGTGAAAAGGTGGTAGGGACTAGAGATATGACGCTGGAAATGACTCGCTCCCGTCTCTCCATCGCGGGTGCCGGATGTCCGAATTCAGCGCTGACCCGTCCACGATACCAATCGCGATAACGAAGTCGAACGAGAACAGAGCGACACGGGGCAAATCCGAGTCGAGGTAAGGGGATCGCCATGCCGACCTTTCAATTCGAAGCGATGGACGCCGCGGGGCAGGAGATCAAGGACGTCATCGAAGCGCCCACCGAAGCCGAGGCGACCGCCACCATCAAGCAGATGGGGTATTACGTCACCAAGATCGGCGTCAAGAAAGGCAAGGCCAAGAAGGCAGCCGGAGCCGCCGGCAATAAGAAGGGCAAGACCTTCGTCATCGGCGGCGTTCCGCAAAAGGTGCTCACAGCCTTCACGCGGCAGCTTTCAATTCTCCAAGATGCCGGCCTGCCGATCTTGCGAAGCCTCAAGATTCTCGAGGGCCAGTGCAAGCCGGGCCGCATGAAGAACGCGCTGATCGACACCTGTGACGAGATCGAAGGCGGTTCCACGCTCTCCGAGGCGATGAACAAATCGCCCAAGGTGTTCGACCGGCTCTACGTGAATATGATCAAAGCCGGCGAGGCCGGCGGTGCGTTGGAAGTCATCTTGCGCCGCTTGGCCGAGTTCCAAGAGCGGTCGCTGGCTCTGGCGAGGCAGGTCAAGGGCGCGCTGCTCTATCCGGTGTTCGTCGTCTTGTTCGCCGCGGCGATCCTGACGTTCATCATGATTTTCATCGTGCCGAAGTTCCAAGAGATCTTCGCCGAGTTCGACGCCGAGATGCCGGCCGTCACGCAGATGCTCATGGACTTTTCCGAGGGCGTGGTGACTTACTGGTATTTGATCCCGCTGGTGCCCATCTCACTGTGGCTGTTCATAAAACTGATGCGCAAATTCCCGGCCGGCAGATTGGGCTGGGACTTGTTCATGCTCAAGGTGCCGATTTTCGGACAGTTGGTCGAAAAGAACGCGCTGGCCCGCAGCACGCGAACGCTCGGCACGTTGGTGTCGTCCGGCGTGCCGATTCTCGAAGCACTCAACATCACCCGCGAGACGACCGGCAACGCCGTATTCGAGAATATCTACCAGAAAGTCAGCGAGGCGATTCGCGAGGGCGAACCGATCGCCAAACCGATGAAGCAGAACTCGAAGACGCAGTTCTCGCCGTTCGCGGCGCTGTTCTTCTTCATCTTCATTCCCGTCGTCGGCGTCGTCCTGTACTTGATGCGGGCCAACAAACGGGTGATCGACGACCTGGTCGTGAACATGGTCGACGTCGGCGAGGAAACCGGCGAGCTCGATACGATGCTCTACAAAGTGGCCGACAACTTTGACGAAGAAGTCAAGGTGCTCACCGAAAGTTTGACCAAGCTGATGGAGCCGTTGCTCATTATCCTGCTCGGTGGCGCCGTCGGCTTTATCGTCATCGCGTTGTTCATGCCGCTCGTCGGCTTGATTCAGAAACTGTCGAGTAGTGGCTAGTCGAAAACAAATAGTGGGTAACGAATGCCTGGGCCGAATGGCCGCGGGTAGGGTTTAAGGGGTGAAACGGGGCATATTACGGAGCACGTCGCCAACCGGCGGCGTAGCGAGAAAGGATTGGTGCAAGATGGTGCGGAATGGAATGAGTACAATCGGAATGACGCGCTGTACGAGCCGCCGCGGCGGTTTTACGCTGGTCGAGCTACTGGTGGTGATCGTCATCATCGGCATCCTTGCGTCGTTGATCACGATGGCCGTGTTCGCCGCCCTGCGCCGGGCCAAGGAAGCCGCCATCTACCAAGAAGTCAGCAAGGTGTACGGCGCGTTCGAGTCGTTCAGGGAGAAGTTCACGGTGCTGCCCCCGGACGGCAACGGCGGCAACCAGAAGATGCAGCGGTTCGTGCAGAAGGCGTTTCCGAGGGCACGTGCTGGCGAAATGCCCGAAGGCGACGTGATGAACACCGAATCCGGCCCTGCCCGGGCGATTGTCTACTGGCTTAGCGAAGTCAGCACCGATCCGAAGCGGCCATTCAAGAAAGAATCCGGCGGCCTCGGCGGCAGTAACACGCAAAGCGAAGACTTCTTCAAGTTTTTTGAATTCCCAGCCGGGCGGGTCCGCAACGGCAAGTTCTACGCGCCGGACTACGAACCGGACGTCGATCCACCCTACTTGTACTTTTATTACGAAACGTATGCCGACGCCACGTACCGCTTTCGCGAAGCCACGTTCAAACCGTACGACCGCGGTCAGTCGCAGAGCAAGCAAGGCGGCGGAGGTGGCGGCAACAATCGCGAATACGCCGCCCCCGAAACGTGCCAAATCATTTCCGCCGGCCTCGACAAGCTGCTCGGCACCGGCGGCACGCTCATGCTCGACAGCGCGGCGGCCGCCGGCGGTGCGGAGTACATCTCGAAGGCCGACGAAGACAATATCGTCGCCTTCTCGACGATGAAGATCGGAGATATCCGCGAGTAACTGATGTGGGGTGGGCTATGCCCGCCGGAACGAAGCGCGACCGCATTGGGCACAGCCCATGCTACTTAGGTTCGCGCCGTTTTCGGCGGCGGAAAACGAGGGGCAACGCCGTTATCGAAGAGGAGCATCGACCATGAACGTGGCTATGCCGATCCCGCCGCGCTGGGCGGCAAGAGGGCTCTTGCGCCGCCAAAAGCGTCGCGACTCGGGCTTTACGTTGGTCGAGTTGCTGATCGTCGTCACGATCATTGCACTGCTGGCCGGCATGATGCTGTTCGCCCTTGCCGGCGCGCGGAACAACGCGCTCGAGCGCAAGACGCGGACCACGGTCCAGCGGCTCAACGAAGCGCTGCTCGCCCGTTGGATGACCTACGAAACGCGTCGGATCGTCTGGCAGGAAGGCCAAGGCCCGACGGCGAATACGTCGCCCATCGACGCGGCAAGGCGTCGGCTCCAAGCGCTCCGCGAATTGATGCGAATGGAACTGCCGCAGAAATGGAGCGACGTCCAGGAGCAGCCCCAGACCGGAATCGTCCGTCCGGCCGCCAACCGCGCCTACCAGCGGCGGCTCGCCGAAGCCCGCGGCAAAGACGGAAAACCGGCCACGCAAAGCGCCAACTTCAACGACGTCGGCGGTGCCGAATGCCTGTACATGATCCTCACCACGCGAATGGGCGAGGAAGAGAGCATTCGCGACTCGATCAAGGACAGCGAGATCGGCGACATCGACGGCGACGGACTGTTTGAATTCCACGACGGCTGGGGCAATCCGATCATGTTCTTGCGTTGGGCGCCCGGCTTCGAGTCGGATTTCCAGCCCGCCGAGGCGCGAGCCAATGCGCGCAAAAAGGAATATCACGATCCCTTCGATCCGCTGATGACCGACGATAAGGCTTTCGCCCTGTTTCCGCTGATCTACTCGGCCGGACGCGACAAGAAATGGGACATCTACCACGGCGGTAAGGGCGGCGACTCGGGAAACAGGAACGAGCCGTTCTCCAGCATGCAGATGGGCCAGCCGCGCGACGAAGACGGCTACGGATACTCGCAGGACGGCAAAGACAACTCCCACGACAACATCCACAACCACATGGCGTTGTAGAGCAGTGGGCAGGGATTAGGGGGCAGGCATTAGGGGCTTCCGCTCGGAGGTATGACGATGAAGGTGGACCGAAGCAGCGTATCCGTCAGCGGACGGATCACGAACAATAACGCGCGTCGCCGTGGTTTCACGTTGATTGAAATCATGGTCGTGCTGGTGATCGTGATGTTGCTGGCCGGCATGATCCTCACCGCGATCCGGCCGGCGATCGAATCGCGTCGTATGCGCGAAGCGGCCCGCACCGTGACCACGATGTTCTATCAGGCCAAAGCCCGCGCCGTTGAAACCGGCCGGTCGTTCGGCGTGATGATCGAACGGGCGGAGAACAGCGACCCCCAAGCACCCGCCTCGCGAACGCTCTACTTCGCCGAGTCGCCGCCGATTTATGCCGGCGATTCGGAAAACGCGCGGGCGATGATTAGCGAGGGCGGCAGCGCCCAACTGACCGGCGCGAATACGTCGCTGATCGAAGCCGGTGACTTCATCCGTTTCAACTTCCAGGACCCGATCTACGAAATCACGTCGGCCGGCGGGGCGCAGGTTCAGTTCGCGGCCATGTCGCGTTTGCAGAGCCAATTGCCCAAGCCTGCCGGCGATCAGCCGATGAACGTCCCCTTCCAGATCATGCGCAAGCCGCGCAAGGCGATCGGCATGCCAGTCCAATTGAGCGGCAACGTCGTCGTCGACATGACGAAGTCCGGCGTCGGCGCGTCGGGCGTCGAGTTCAACGAGCAGGGAAGCGATCGAGTCACCATCATGTTCTCGCCCAGCGGGCACATCGATCGTTTCTACAAGAACGACAAGTCGAGCGAAATACCAACCGGTCCGATCCATCTCTTGCTAGGACGCTTTGAAAAGGTCGCCTCGGGCGAAAACTTGGAAGACAATCGGAACCTGTGGGTGTCGATCGGAAATCAATCGGGATTGGTGACCACGGCGGAGATCGTGACGAACCAAGGCGGTGGGGGCGGGTCGGTGAAAGACGCACGCGAGCAAGCCAGGCAAATGCTCGGAATCGGAGGTAATTGATCGTGATACGATTTGAAAAACGTACCGGTGCCGTAAGCCGGGCCGGTGTCGGCGTCGGCGTTGGCGGGTTCTCGTCCCGTTCGCGCCGACGCGCCCGCGGCATCAGTCTGCTGGAAATACTCGTCGCGATCTTCATCCTGTCGATCGGGCTGTTGGGCGTCGCGTCGCTCATTCCCGTCGGCAATAGCGAAGTCATCAAGGCCCAGATCGCCCATCGCTCGGCCGAAACGGGGCTGCGGGCGTTTCGCGAAATGAAGCTCCGCGGATATCTGAACCCGCGAAACTGGCTCTCCGGCGGACAGGCCGTCGTCGACGCCGAAACCGGCGTCATGAAGCCCGAGTTCAGCGGCAAGACGCTGGTGATCGATCCGCTGTCGTCGCTTTCCGGCGGGCAGGCGATTCCCGGTGCGGATGTGAAGACGCTTTCGCTTCGCGAGGCGATGGCGACGGAGAACGACAACTCGGCCGGAGCAATGAAGACTTCCGTCGCGGAACGGGTTTTCGTCGGCCAGGACAACCTGCTGTTCGACCGTCCGAAGGAGCAAACCCGCGTGCCGATGCAATTCCGCGAAGGTCAAAGCGGCCCGCGGCGGCGCACGACGCCGATTTATTCCTGGATGGCGATGCTCTCGCCGATGCAAGTCATGCCCAACGGCACGCTGGCACCGGAATTCAAACTCGACACTTACCTGATGTCGGTCGTGGTGTTCTTCCGCGACACGCCCGGGAACCAGCCGCGGCGAGCGCTGAGGATGGACGCGGAAACGCTCGGCGGCAACGAATTTCGTTTGCGGATTCCGCAAGGGGCCGACGACGACGCCAAGAAGTTCCTGCGTCCGCGGCGTTGGATTCTGCTCACCGACAACGAACGGCTATTCCGCTGGTATCGGCTAGGCACGGTCGAAGGTTCCGTGGCCGAGGACCGCTCCGACCGCGTCGTGTCGCTGATGGGACCGGACTGGGACTCGCAATCGGGCAGCAAGCCCACGGCCATCGTGTTTGAGAGCGTCGTCGCCGTGATCGAGAAAATGGTCCAACTCGAAGGCCAAACCATGTGGTCGCCGGGCGCCAGCCCAACGACGGGGAGAAAGTAACCGCGGCAACGATAACGATAACGGCATTGGCAACGGATGCCCTGGGCCGCAACGGGGTAAAAATCGGACGAATTCACGCCAAAAGAACAAGATTGCCTTTGGCGCGGAAGGTCCGGTAGAATGAGTCCAACGTCGAGACGGAAAACGATCCATCGCGAAGGCGAAAATCGCATATAGATTCCACGTTCGAAGCGGGCCGGGGCAAAACGTCACGCTTCGAAAAGGAGAAGGTTATGTCGCTGGAAAACGGAAGTCGCCAGGAGTTTTCCTGGTCATCCTGGCCCGAGGAACGACGCGAGTCGCAATCGTGGCGCAGACAACGTCGTCGCCGGTCGCTTCGTCGGCAAGGCGGCCATCGCGGCGACGGCAATCGCCGCGGTGTGATTTTGCTGCTGATCATCAGCCTGCTGTCGCTGTTCTCGATGATCGCCATTACCTACGTCGTCTCCGCCGGCAGCCACAAAAAGTCGTCGTACGCGATCAATAAGGGCGGCGGTTACTACGGCACCGATCCCAAGGAAATCGCCGACACGGCTCTCTACTACACGTTGGTCGGAACGACGAATCCCCGTTCGCCGTTCGTGTTCCACGACATGCTCGGCGACATGTACGGCCACTTCGGCATCGGCACGTCGATCCAAGCCGTCGAGGAAAAAGCCAACGGCGAGATGTTGGAAATCACGCTCTCGACGCCAACGAACATGCCGTTCGGCCGCACGACGCTGGAAGAGATGGGCTACCTGGCCGGTTCGGTCATTACGTTGCTCGACGGCGAAGGCATCGGCCTTTCGACGCACATCATTTGGCAGAACTTGGACACGCCTACCATTATTCGCGTCCGCCCTTGGGTGGCCGACGAACCGCGCCGCGTCATGCCCGGCGCGCAAGATCGGGTCTGGATCAACGGACAACCGTTTTCCGGGTTGGGTTTCGGCTACAACAAATCGACGCACCGTCTCGACGCCGAGGGCGAAGGCGGCCCGGTGCGCGAATCGGTCAACTTCGGCGAAGTTTTCGGCAAGAGCGTCAACAGCTTTCGCGATTGGGTCGACAAAGCCGACAACGGGCTGCTCTTCGGCGGCGCGAATGAAGAATACGACGCGGCCGACATGGACAACATGTTCATGGCCTACGTGCCCGGCGCGGCGACTCAAACGGTCATCCCGTCGTATCACCGGCCGGCAATGATCCGCAAGTCGGGCGCGTCGCGGAAAACGATGCTCCGCCCGATGAAGGAAGACAATCCGAACTTCTCCGGCTCGAATCCGAATTTCGATCCGGTCGAAGGCCCGTGGGATGTCGACAACGACCGTGACGGCCGTCCGGACAGCGTGTGGCTCGATCCAGGTTGGCCCGCCCAAGTGGCCGCCAACGGCCAATCGTACAAGCATCTGGTGGCGATCCAGGTCCGTCCGCTCGACGGCGGCATCGACATCAACGCCGTCGGAAACATGGCGCATGCCGCCCAGGAAGGCGGCGAAGCCCCCAAGGGCGGATACGGTCTCGCCACGGGCGCCGCCGAACTCGATCCGATACCGCTCTCCAACACGCCGGGCTGGTTCCGCAAGATATTGGGACAGCCGTCGGCCGGCTCGAAGGTGAACCCGAACGAACTCGGGCGTTACGGTGCCGACGGTCAGCCTGGCACCAAGCAAGATCAAGAGCGTCTTCGCGATTCGCGGCAGCAGTATTTGCCGCAGAATTGGCAGTGGGAACCGAAGCATCCGATGGCCCGCGATTTCGGTTCTCCGCCGCCGTACCTGTGGAGCACGCGTCCGCTGGACATCGACCCCAAGACGGGTCAGGTGAATTGGCTCAAGCCGCCGCCTACGAGTGCCGAAGGGGCCACGGTTTCGCCTTACGAGTTGGACCTTTCGCGAAACGCGCCCCGAGGTCCGTTGCCCGGCGCTCGCGATACGCCGTTTACCTACGCCGAGTACGAACGGTGCATCCGCCGCAACGACGGCGACGTGACCGGACTACCGGAACGATTGTGGAATCTACTGCCCGAAGAGTTGAAGGATTATCCCTACCGCATTTCGCCGGGCAACTTCGACGTACCCGGACCGAACGTGCAGGTTCGCAAAACGATTCGCGAGTTGACGCTGGCCCAGTCGGCGGTCAGCGGAGATACTGCCCGCGTCGCAAGGAGCTACGTCGACATCCTCCGCGCGCGCATCAAGAAGGGCGGCGGTGAGGAATCGATGTTGCTCCGGGCCTACGTGCCGGCGGAGATGCGGGCCGGGTTGCGGATGAATTTGAATCGTCCGTTCGGCAACGGTCTGGACGACAACCGCAACGGCATCGTCGACGAAGGTGGCAAGGTCCTCTCGCACAAGGGCGAGGGCGATTTGGGCGAACCCTTGCAAGGCTTCGGCGACTCGATGTTGCTCAACGACGATTCGATCGAATTGGAAAAGGACGACATCCGCGACGTCTACATTCGCAACCTGTTCGTGTTGATTCTGGCCGTGGCGACGCCCGGCGACGAAACGTACGACTGGCAAGGCATCACGCACCGCACGTTCTGCAAGGAAGTCGCCCAGTGGTGCGTGAACGTCTGCGATATGCGCGACCGCGATGGGATCATGACGCGGTTCACGTACGACATCGATCCGTTCGACAGCGATGGTTGGTTGGCGCCGACGCTGGGCAACGCGGCGTGGAACTCGCAGACCGTGTTCGGCGTCGAGCGACCGGAGTTGATCATTACCGAAGCGCTCGTCGGTCACGACGCGCGGTTCAACGAAGACGCCGGCAAGCGCGTGCAGCGGAAAAAGCCGCAGGGCTGGATCTACGTCGAGCTTTACAACCCGTGGACGGACAAGGAAGCGTTTCCCGGAGCGTTGTATCAGCACAGCCGCTCGACGCAGTTGAGCACGGGCGTCGTGCTCGATCAGCTTTCGCCCCCGCTGGTGCAAGGTCAGGCATCGAGCGCGAAGCCGGTGTGGCGGATGGCGTTCCATCGGGAAGATTTCACGCAACTCGACGACTTGCCGACCTCCACGATCGAGCGGGGCGAAGGTAACTACACGCGGACCGTCTACTTCGACGACAAGCCCGTATCGCTGCCGGGCGACGGCACGCGTAATCAGTGGGACTTTTTCCGCCGCACTTTGCAGCCGATCTCGCCGATTCGCCCCGGCCAATTCGCCGTCATCGGTTCGCGGCGCATTCAAACCTTTGGCCAGAATCGTGAGATCAAGCTGACGCCTTCGATCGATCCGACCGGTGGCATCGTCGAAGTCTTCAATCAACGCGCCGGAAACGATCCGCTCTCCGGACTTCCCCCGGTGGCCATCGTTTGCGACGGCCAGCGTCAGCCGGGCGGCGGAGACACGGTGCAGGACGAACGTCCGGCGAGCGTAACCGAACCGGGTGCCGCGTACAACGACTACCGTTCTCCCAACGGTCGACAGAGCGGTTATCCCGACACGATCATCGAGCCAGGCACCATGACGCCGCACACGTACACGCGTGGCGGGCCTGGCGGCGACGGCTCGGACGGCAGCTACGTCCCTCAGTTCGATCGGCCGCTCGATTCGTTTCGCTCGGACGAGTCCCCCGCCAAGTTGACGACGCCCGGCCTGACGCTCGGCTACCGTAAGGTGAATCTCCAGCGGCTGGCCGACCCGTCGAAGCCATTCCACCTCAGCGAAAATCCGTTCCGCACGATCGACTCGATGTGGGCCGACTTGACGGTCTACAACAGCGAAGCCGAGGCCGACACGCTGCAATTCGTTACGCGCGAACGTGGCGTCACGGCGGAAACGCAATTCAACCACAAGAGCATGTTGTGGATGCAAGAAAAGAAGGGCGGCCAGGTGCCGGCCGGCGTGATGCAGCATTCGTTCGGCCGTCGCAACAAGGCGCTCGGCGGCGAAGGGGGAGAGACCGGTACGCCTTATCCCTGGTTGACCTTCCTCAACCGCCCATTCGCCAATCCGATGGAGCTGTTGCTCGTCCCGCGCGGTTCGTCGTTCGATCTGTTGCGTCAATACAACGTCGTGCGGCAGGGCGCGGACGGCGCCGATATCTATTCGCGTCCCAGCGAACGATGGCACTTCCCGCATCTGCGCAACTTCTTCTACAACACCCAGGACGGCACGTCCGTGCTCGGTCCGCAGGACTGGGCCATGCTGTTCGAGTTCGTCGGCGTTCCCTCGCCGTGGGTTGGCACGGAAGTGGCTGGCACGGCGGAGAACTACACGGAAATCGAGATGATGCGACCGCCGTTCTTCAACCGGGTCAACAGCTATCGGGAGCCGGGTCGAACGAATCTCAACGCCGTCTCCGAAGCACCGCCGGTGGCCGTGTTGACGAGTCAGCCCAACCAGACGCAATACGAGCGGACCTTTACGAACCTCAACAGCGCCCGTGGAAGCACGACGACGGGCGGGTTCGAGCGTCCGTTCCGCTCGTATGGCGGGGCCGACCTCGTTCCGCCGGAAGGTGCCGGCGAGGAAATCAAGCCGATCGACGTGACGATCTTCCGTCGCGAGTCGCGCGGTTCGAGCACGCCGCTGTTCGCTTTCGACGCGGCGGGCGGCGGTGCCGAGGCGAGTCCTTATCCGAAGCGAAATCCGTACTTCTATTACCAAAGTCTGATGCGGATGGCCGCCACGACGACGACGCGGTCGAATGTGTACGCGATCTGGATCACCGTCGGCCGGTTCGAGGCCGAGCAAACGGCACCGTCAGAATCGCATCCAGACGGCTTCCAACTCGGCGCGGAGATTGGCTGGGATACCGGAGCCGTCGAGCGGCACAGGGCTTTTTACGTCGTCGATCGGACGATTCCGGTGGCCTGTCAGCCGGGTCAGATCAACAACATCCATCGCGCCGTGATGATCAGTCGATTGGTCGAGTGACGCCGCGGCAGCGAATGGAACGAGCAACGCATGCCATGCGGCCGCGCGGGGGACTCCTCGCGCGGCCGATTTGTGTAAGCCGACGCCCGTATGGTGCATCCCCCCCTCGGATCGGCGCGGTTGCGAAGCGGCCGACGATCCGCTATTTTGGGTAGATGTGACGCGACGGTAACGTGCCGCTGCGGTGGCTTGGCCGCTGGATCGCGTTTTTCGGATGATAGCGAAAACAATCGAATTTTGGAGTCGCGTTTGTGGGAGTAAAGAAATCTGGTAAGGGTCGGCGCAAGCTGGGGCAGAAAAAGCGCCGAATGCGGGCGAAGATTCGCCATCGCAAGCGATAACGCCGCCCCTTTTTCGCGCCGGCCGATAAGGTCGGCATTAGTCCTTGGCCGTGGTTGGGCACGGTGGTTCTCTTGCGCCGTCCTTTGATGCGCAGCGGGCCGCACCGCCCCTCTTGGCCTAAGTCGTCGACGAAGACGAAGCGCGTCGATTCTCGGTGCGTCGCGGTTGGCGCGCGCCGACGACGCAATTTCGCCCCTTCATTCGCGGCGCAACGACGCGAAATCCCAGTCGCCGTGGTCCGTCCGCCACGCAACGGATAAGATGCACGGCGTTCGATTCTGAAGGCTACGGCTCTTCCCTTTCGCCCCTTCGACCAGCGGTATCCATGCGACAGGCCGGCATCATCGAGAAACAGGCGGACGCGCAGCGGCTGGCCGAGTATCTGTTGACGATCGGCATCGCAACGCGCGTCCTCAGCGAGAGCAACGGCTGGAGCCTGTGGGTCCGCGACGAGGCGCAAATCGAACGCGCGAAAGCCGAACTCGCGGCCTTCGCGACCAACCCCGGCGATCCAAAGTACGCGGCCGCCGTGCCGCTAGCCCGCTCGATCAAAAAAGTGGAGGACGCCCGCGAGCAACAAGCGCGGCGCAACGTCGTCGACATGCGGCAACACTGGCGCAAGGCGTCGATCGGCCGCACGCCGGTCGTGATGCTGCTCATCTTGGCCAGCGTCGCCGTCACGCTGATTACGAATTTCGGCGGAATCAAACCCGGCGACGACGCCCGTCGAGCGGCGTTTCTCGACCGCATTTGGATCGCCGAACCGCCGCTCGTCGGACAGCCCGCCTCGCTGGAAGCCGTCGCCCACGGCGAGGTTTGGCGTCTGGTGACGCCGATCCTGCTTCATCTGGATCCCATGCATCTACTGTTCAACATGATGTGGCTGTATCACCTCGGCATGGTGGTCGAGGCGATCGAAGGCTCGTGGAAGTTCGCCTTGCTGGTCGCCGGCGTCGCGGTATCGTCGAATGTGGCGCAGTTCTATTATCCCAATGTGGAAGACTTTTTGACGACGCGGCCCGACCTCGTCGCCATCGTCCCCAAACCGTGGTTCGGCGGGATGTCGGGCGTCGTTTACGGGCTATTCGGGTACGTCTGGATGCGAGCGCGGCGCGATCCGTTGTCGCGCTACCACATGGACGACCAGACGGTGATGCTGATGATCGTGTGGTTCTTCGTGTGCCTTTTCGGTTTCGTCGGTCCGGTCGCCAACACGGCCCACGGCGTCGGCTTGCTCGTCGGCATGGGCGTCGGTTTTGCGGTGGCCAAATGGCATATGTACCAACTGAGACATTAGGTGGTCTACGCTGAGACGGCGGCGTCGCTGACGTTGTGGTCGATGCCATTGTGGCCGGTCTCCCGACCGTGCCGCGCAACCGTCGATAGCCGCTAGTCCATCAACGCTCCGCCGTTGACGTCGATCCGCGCGCCGTGGATGTAGGCCGTTCGCGGCGACAGCAGCCACGCAATCGCGTCGGCGATCTCGCGTGGCTGGGCGAATCGACCCGCCGGAATCGCCGCCATCATCCGCTGCCGCTCGTCGTCATTCCAGCCGGCCGTCATCGCGCTTTCCACCGGCCCCGGGCTGATCGCGTTGACCGTGATGTCGATCTCGGCGGCCGACGCAGCCAGCGCTGGGTTCTCGGCCTCGTCACCGCGCTCAACGCCGGGCACAACGCCGCGCCGCGCCTGCCGCGCCAGGCTCTTGGCCAGCGACAGCACCGCCCCCTTCGACGCCGAATAGTGCGCCCCGGCCACCGCGCCGCCGATCTGCGCCGCAAGACTCGCCAGCAGCACGATGCGCCCGAAGCCGGCTCGCTGCATATGCGGCAACACTTCCCGGCAAGCCAGAAACGTCCCCTTGAGATTGACGTCGAGTACCTCGTCCCATTCGTCGGCCGAGATGGCGACGGCCGGCTTGGCGGAAAAGATCGCCGACAGCACAACCAGTCCGTCGAGGCGTCCGTGCTTGGCGAGCGTCGCGTCGACGGCGCTGCGGACGCTCTCGCCATCAGTCACGTCGACGGTCAGGTCGACGGTCGTGGCGGGATTCGTATCCGCACGGTCGGCAACGACGACGATCGCCCCTTCTTCGCGCAGCACTTCCTGCGCGGCGCGGCCGATCGAGCCGTTGCCGCCAACGAGCAGAATCACGCGTCGATTTAGGAGTAGGTCCATGATTCCGTAGGTGACAGTTTGAACGTGTCGGTTCGAAAACACCGGATGAAGAACGTTGCCTCGCGAGACGGTGCAACTCGCCGCGCTAAGCGAGCACGGCCGGATTGACGACGTTCTCCGGCGTCCGGCCCGCCAACCGGTCGATGACTTGTTGCGACACGCGGCGGCGGAGGTCGTCGAGCGATTCGACCGACACGAACGCAGCGTGCGGCGTGACGATCGTGCGCGGATCGTTGTAGGGCGGCTTGGAAAGGTCCGGCGGCTCGGTTTCCTGCACGTCCAGCGCCGCGCCGGCGATCTCGCCCGCCGCCAGCGCTGCGGCCAGTGCGGCATGATCGACGACCGCGCCGCGCGCCGTGTTGACTAAGTACGCCGTCGGCTTCATCCGCGCCAACTCCGCCGCGCCGATCAAATTCCGCGTCTCGGCCGTAGCTGGCACGTGGAGCGATACGTAGTCGCTCTCGGCCAGCAGTTCGTCGAGCTGCACGAATCGCACGCCGTCGGCCTTCCGCTCCTTCGAGCGGCTCGTCGCCAGCACGTTCATTCCGAGCCCGCGGGCCTTTTCGGCCAGCTTCGCGCCGATGTTACCCAGTCCGACGATGCCCAGCGTTTGTCCTTCGATCCGCCGCAGCGTCGGCCCGGCGCTTAGATCGTAGGTTCCGCCCTTGGTCGCGTGATGGTAATACGCCACCTTCCGCGACAGGGCCAGCAGCAGGGCCAATGCGTGTTCCGCCACCTCGACGACACAATAATCCGGGCAGTTCGTCACGGCGATGCCTCGGCTCGTTGCGTAGGCCACGTCGATGTTGTCCAGGCCCACGCCCAGCCGCGCCACGATCCGACACCGCTCGCATGCGGCGATCACCGCCTCGGGCACCTTCGCCCAATTCGTCATAATCGCGTCGCAATCGGCGGCCAGCTTCGTCAGTGTCTCGGCGTCACCGCCTTCGGCAACGACCAACTCGGCGTCGCCGTCGGCGAGTACGGCCCGCTCGATATCGAGATCGTGCCAGGCATAGTCCGTAAGCAAAACGCGAAAACGGGGCATGGCAATCTCAAGCGAATGGTTGACGAATGAAAACCGGCGAAACGGGCGACCGCGTCAGTCTCTAGTCGCGCGAACGCTCAGTCAACTCGCCCACGTCTTTTTTCGCGAAAGAATCTCGCAGCGGCGAAGTTCTCGACGCGATGATCGGCTCGATAACCGGCGCGGTGCCGATGGCAGCAGTCCGCCAAACTATGGCTTGCGCTTTCCCGGCCCGTCGGTGTCCAGATTATCGAACGACCAGTCCTGCATCGCCGACACGACCGACCGCTTGGTGAGGTCGAATTCGAGCGGCGTGATCGTCACGAATCCGTCGGCCAGCGAGGTCAGGTCGGTCTCGGTTGCGTCGTGATCTTCCGGCAGCCGCCCGGCGGCCCAATAGTAGCTTCGTCCGCGCGGATCGGTGCGTTTCTCGTAGTGCTCGGCATATTGCCGCACGTCCATCGGCACGACCTTCACCTGAGGCTTCTCCCATAGCGCCGAGGTCGGGATGTTGACGTTGTAGAGCTGCGGGGCAGGCCCCTTCTGCGCCAGAATCCGTTCGATCACTCGCCGCGCGATCGCCGCCGCGCGGTCGAACTCCGGATGCTGGCGAAATTCCAGCGAGACGGCCACGCTGGTGAGGCCGAAGAACGCTCCTTCGATGGCCGCGGCCACGGTGCCGCTATACAGCACGTTGATACCGGCGTTCAATCCGTAGTTGATCCCGCTGACCACGATGTCGGGCCGGCGTGGGCAATACTCGGTCAGCCCCAGCTTGACGCAATCCGCGGGACTTCCCTCCACGGCATACCCGCGCCGCTTCACGCCGTCGAACACCTCGTTGACGATCAGCGGCGTTAGATACGTAATCGAATGCCCGACGCCGCTCTGCTCCACGGCCGGCGCCACCAGCGTCACGTCGCCGAGCGCCGAAAGCTCCTTCTGCAAAGCGGCCAAGCCGGGCGCATAAATCCCATCGTCGTTCGTCAGCAGTATCTCCACGGCGTCGATCTCTCCTGCGGTTTTTGATCAACCGATCCTCACGTGCCCCAATTATTCGCACGCGTCCCCAATGGGGCAGTCGCTCGCCCTCCAGCCGCAGGAACTAATCCATGCGAAGGCCGAAAAACGTGGGGGTTTTACGGATTAAGGACGGCTACGCGATCCAGCAAATACGACCCACCAACCCACAACCATACCAAACGGGCCGCCAACCGATACGCCAAATCGGCCACCCCCCTTACAGACACCGCCTTCATGGAGAACACGGTTTTATCCCTGGTTCATTTTGATTGACGACTTCCCTCGTTACCATTACGATGCTGTTTGCCGAAGGGGCCAATTGATTGGGCAAAATGGGCGTGTCTTTTCTAGCACCACTGGGAAGATCGCCATGCGCCAAATGGTTCAAAAGCCGTTGATTGTCTTTGGCCTCGTCCTTTCGATCACCGCGATCGTGGACTCGTCTCGCGCGGCCGGAGTGGACGGCGTTCACTCTGCCGTTGTCGAAGGTAATAACGCCTTCGCGTTCGATCTTTACCGCCAGTATATCTCGCCCGACACGGCGAACTTCGTCTACTCACCGTACAGCATCTCGTCCGCGTTCGGCATGTTATACGCTGGGGCCCGCGGCACCACGGCCGACGAAATCGGCCGCGTCATGCATTGGTCCGTCGACGAGCCGATCGTCCACTCGACTCTGGGTGCTCTCTCCGACGATCTAAACGCTCGCAACGGCGAGCGCTTCGACTTTGCCGTCGCCAATCGGCTGTGGGGCGCGAGCCGTTTTCCGTTCAAACAGCCATTCCTCGACACGTTGCAGTCCGACTATCGCGCCCCGCTCGAAACGCTCGACTTCTACGCCGACCCAGAGTCCGGCCGCCAGCGCATCAACGCCTGGGTGCAACAGCAAACCCGCGATAAGATCGTCGACTTGCTTCCCGCAGGCAGCATCAAACAGAACACCGGCCTCGTCCTCACGAACGCCGTCTACATGAAAGCCAAGTGGCAATCGCCGTTCAAGAAGGAAAGCACTTACACGGGCGAATTTCACACGTCCGAAGACGAATCGCACAACGTTTCGATGATGTACCAGCGCAGCTCGCTAAGTTACGGCGCGTTCGACGGTTTCCAAATGGTCGAACTCCCATATCGAGCGAGTGATGTGTCGATGGTCGTCGTGTTACCCAGTGAAATCGACGGCCTCGCGGCGCTCGAGGAAAACCTCACGGCCAACATCCTGCAAGATTCCCTCGACGCAATGACGCGAACGTCCGTTTCGCTTCGTCTACCAAAATTCCGTATCGAATCGCAACTCAATCTTAACGCCAGTCTTGCGGCGCTGGGCATGGTCGAAACCTTCGCAAATCCAGACTTAACGAGAATCGCCGACGTGGATCTTTTCGTCGATCGCGCTATTCACAAAGCTGTCATTGAGGTCGATGAGGCCGGTACGGAAGCGGCGGCTGCCACGGCCATTGTCGTTGGCATTACAACGTGCATGTGCCCGCCGCCGGCCGAATTCGAGGTGTTCAACGCCGATCATCCCTTCCTGTACTTTCTGCGCGACCAACGCACGGATAGCATTCTCTTCATGGGCCGATTAGGTCTGCCGGAGTCCGTCGACGGAACCACGACGAATCCGCCGGGGGAACTTCCGATTCGAGAGATAAAGTTGCTGCCAGGCGACGGCATTCCATTCCCTGAACTAACGTCTAACCCCGGCGGCGTCCAAGTCCCCGAACCGTCGTCAGCCCTGCTCGCTGGCATAACGGGTGTTTCCCTCTTGATCTTTTCCCGAAGGCTGCACCCATTGCGCCGAGTCACCTAACTCCGGCCGTTTGCCAATCGTTGCCGGAAGGTGCCATGTCCTGGCGCGACCTTTTTCTTGAATACTTCGGCCCTGGCGGGTTCACGGGCATGGTGATTTGCTGCGCGTGCCTGACGACAATCGCTCTTGCGTGAACTCGCGGTACTGGCCCCGCGCGGCGAACGTCACTGCTAACTGCGTTGCCAGTTTCGTCCTTTGCCGCTGTGTAGGCTATCGCCGCGGCCGCCGCATTCGCGAGAGGGCCGTTACTGCTCACGCATGGCCGGCCCTGCGCCCGGCGCAATTCCGCTGATGTACTGCCGCCACATATCCAATTGCTCGGGCATGAGGCTATTTTCGCGGGCGATCTCGTGTTGCAGCGCTTTGCCCGTTCCCTCGACCGCCACGGTGACGGTCAGCCGGCCGTTTTCGAGATAACGAAACCGCACCTCGATGGGCGTTTGGGCCGGGAGGTTTCGCGGCAGATCGCGGACCGTGCAGCGGCCGATCTGCGAACAATCGTCGGGCGACGCACTTTCGCCTTCGACGATTTGCACCAGAATCGAACGCTGATCGGCCTTCTCGGTTTTGAACGTCCGCTTGGCCGTGACGGGGAGCGGGGTGTTGCGGGGCACGAGCACCGCGGTGCGCTTTCGCTTCGTTTTGGGATCGGTTGCCACGAGGCCCAAGCTGTGCGAATTGACGTTACGAATGTGAAATCGGGGCGGCTCGCCGTTGCTGCGGGCGAGGATCAGCGCGGCCCGCAGCGCCGCGCCGTGTGCTACCGCTTCGTCGGCCGAAACCGACGTATCCGGTTCCTTGCCGGAGAGCTTTGCGATCATCTCGCGAATCATCGGCATTCGCGACGAACCGCCGACGAGCAATACGCGGTCGATGTTCGTCCACGCCAGGCCGGCGGCTTGCAGCGTTTGCCGGGTCGTGAACAGCGTCCGGTCGACGAGATCGCGGGTGATTTCCTCGAATTTCTGCCGCGTGATTTCGACGCGCACGGCTTGTCCGCGGAAGTCGCAAGCGATCGACGCCTTGCCGCGTGCCGACAGAGTGCGTTTGACGTCTTCGCACTCCCGCCACAGGCGGCCGACGACGTTGGGGTCTTCGCGAGGGTCGAGCCGATGCTGGCGGATGAATTCCTCGGCGACGAGGTCCATCAGTCGTTGATCCCAATCCTGCCCGCCGAGTTGCACGTCGCCGTCGGTCGCCAGCGCGGTGAATTGGTTGCCGCGAATCTCCATCACGGTGACGTCGAACGTGCCGCCGCCGAGATCGTAGACCAAGATGTTTTTTGGCGCCGTCGCGATCCCTTCGGTATTGAGAAAGCCCTCGCGAAAACCGAAGGCCACGGCCGCCGCGGTTGGCTCGTTGATGATGTCCATCACTTCGAGACCGGCCATGTACCCAGCGTCCTGCGTGGCCTTGCGGCGGACTTCGTCGAAGTAGGCCGGCACGGTGATGACGACTTGCTGGAAGTCGCCGATTTGCCGCACGGCGTCGTCCTTGAGCTTCTTGAGAATCCAGGCCTCGATCGCTTCGGGTGGATATTGCCGCCCATGCAGCGATTTGTGGTACGCCCGATTTCCCAAATCGCGTTTGGGGCAGAGCGCCACGTCCTCTGCCTCGGTTACGAGGGCTTTGACGGCCTCTTTGCCGACGACGACGTTGGTTCCCTCGAACAGCACGACGCTGGGGGTGAGCAGGTCGCCCTCGCCGTTGGGGAGCGTGACGGGCCGGCCGGTCTGATCGATTCGTGCGATCGCGGAGTACGTCGTACCCAAGTCGATGCCGACGGCCACGATGGGTTGCTTTTCCATGAAGGGTCTCGGTCGTTGGCGTTTGCCGGCGCGAAGCAGCCCATGGCGGTTGGCCCAGCAGAGGGGGCGGAGCGGGGGACGTGCCGCGAAACCTTTTATTGTAATCTGGTGCGACGCCGCAACAAGCGAACGCTGCCGGCGATTGGCGAGCGATGGAGTGTCATAACCCGAACGCCGCGCCGCGGGGTCCGGGCCTTCGATCAAGGTCTCTGTGACCGGTTCGATCGAGGCACGGACCGGCGTCGATACGAATTCACTGCGGTTACGCCGCAAAATAGGCGACGGCGTTGCGGAACAGCTTCAGTCCGCCGCCGACGTCGCCGCCTTCGCCGCGCGTCCAGCGTGGGTGGTGCGTGCGGTCGATGTGCCGCTCGGGATGCGGCATGAGGCCGAACACGCGGCCGGTCGCGTCGCACACGCCGGCGACGTCACGCGAAGAGCCATTGGGGTTTGCTGGGTAGGGGACTTCGCCGTTGGCGGTCGCGTGCTTTTCCACTGGCTGAGCCAGTGCCACTCGGTCGCCGGGGGCGTCGCCGAGCGGAGCGTAACGCAGCGCGAGATGTCCGCCGGCGTCGAGCGCGGCGAGCGTCTGCTCGTCGCGGGCGACGAATCTTCCTTCGGCGTGGGCGACCGGCAGATAGATCGACTCGATTCCATTCAGGAACACCGACGTGCTCGATGCCGCGTTGAGGCGGACCCAGCGGTCCTCGAACTTTCCGGAAGCGTTCCACGCCAGCGTCGCCGCTGGGCCGAGAGCCGGATCGTCTTCGAGCAGCAGCCCGGACTTGAGGAGGATCTGGAATCCGTTGCAGATGCCGAGGATGAGCTTGCCGGCCGCCTTGAAGGCGTGCATCGCGTCGGCGAGGTGATGGCGGATTTGATTGCCGAGGATACGCCCGGCGGCGATGTCGTCGCCGTAACTGAATCCGCCCGGCAGGCAGAGAATCTGAAACTCATCGGCCAGCCGCGGATTTTCGAGCAACCGATTGACGTGAACGGATTGCGTGCGGGCACCGGCGACCTCGAAGGCGTAGGCCGTTTCCTGATCGCAGTTGGTGCCGGGGGCACGGAGGATGAGAACGCTGGGCGGCATGAACGGGGGCTGGGGATTGGGGGCTGGGGCAGGGAGCAGGGGCTTTGCGACTGACTTGTTTGCTTACCAGCGCAGTGGTGACTGCCAGGCTTCTTTTAGTTGTGTTAGGTCCGATTCGATTACGTTTTTGTCGGATGTGGCGATGGTTAGTTTTTGATCGCTCGTTGTTTCGCCGATGCGGTACAGCGGAATGCCGGCTAGTGCGGCCTCGAATTTCGTGGTGTTATCATTCGTTACTTCGACGACGAAGCGGCTGTTGGATTCGCTGAACAATAATGCGGCCGCGTCGATACTTGGCTTGCGGGGGACTTGGTCGAGATGGATTTTTGCGCCGATCCCGCCGGCGAATGCCATTTCGGCGATGGCCGCGGCGAGGCCGCCTTCGCTTAGATCGTGGCAGGCGAGCACGAGGCCGGCGTTGATCGCTTGATGCAGCGCGGCGAATGTGGCGCGGGCTTTGTCGGCGTCGACCGTGGGGACTTGCCCGCCGCTGAGTCCTTCGACGCATGCAAAGTGCGAACCGCCGAGTTCGTCGCGGGTTTCGCCGATTTGATAGAGCACGCTGCCGGGGCGTTTGAGATCCATCGTTACGCAGCGGGCGACGTCGTCGACCTGGCCCATGGCGCTGATGAGCAGCGACGGGGGGATGGCGATCGTTTGCTTCGCGCCGCGGTGGTCGACGTAGCTGAATTCGTTGTTGAGGCTGTCCTTGCCGCTGATGAAGGGCGTGCCGAAGGCGAGGGCCATGTCTTGGCAGGCGATCGCCGCGCGGACGAGCGAGCCGAGCGTTTCCGGTCGGTCGCAGTCGCCCCAGCAGAAGTTGTCGAGGATGGCGATGCGGCTTGGATCGGCTCCGACGGCCACGCAATTGCGGATGGCTTCGTCGATGGCGCTGGCCGCCATGTGATACGTGTCGAACTCGCCGTACCGCGGATTCATGCCACAGGAGACGACCACGCCGCGACGCGACGATAGGACCGGCCGCAGCACGGCGGCGTCGCTGGGGCCGTCGTTGACGACGCCGACGAGCGGCTTGATGACGCTGCCGCCGAGCACTTCGTGATCGTACTGGCGAATCACCCATTCTTTGCTGGCGACGTTGAGCGAGCCGAGAATCTTGACGAGCGCGTCGGTGTAGTTGGCCCGCGGCGCGACATGAAGCGGCACGATCGGCGGCGGCGTGTAGACGGCGTCGCGAACCGTTGGCGGCCGGCCGTCGTGCAGAAACTCCATCGACAGATCGGCGACTTGATGCTCGCCGTACTTGAGCACGAGTCGGCCCGTCGGCGCGAAACGGCCGAGGATGGTGGCTTCGACGCCTTCGCTTTTGCATAGCGCTTCGAGCTGCGGCCACTTGTCGTCGCTTACGGAGAGGACCATGCGCTCCTGGGCTTCGGAAATCCACATCTCGGTGTAGGAGAGGCCGTCGTATTTGAGCGGGATGCGGTCGAGCCAGACTTCCGCCCCAATCTCCGCGCCCATCTCGCCGACGGCGCTGGAGAATCCGCCGGCACCACAATCGGTGACTGCGGTGAACAACTCGCGATCGCGGGCGGCGAGCAGCACGTCGAGCACCATCTTTTCCTCGATCGCGTTGCCGATCTGCACGGCACCGCCGGAGACGGTTTCGCTTTCGCTGGTCAGTTCGGCGGAGCTAAACGTCGCGCCGTGAATGCCGTCGCGGCCGGTGCGTCCGCCCAGCGCGACGATCAGATCTCCGGGGATCGTTTTTTTGAAGGACTTGTCGTGCGGAATCAGGCCGACGTTGCCGCAGTAGACGAGCGGATTGCCGACGTAGCGTGGGTCGAAGTAGATCGCGCCGTTGACGGTGGGAATGCCCATGCGGTTGCCGTAGTCGCGAACTCCGGCGACGACGCCCTTCATCACGCGGCGGGGATGGAGAGTGCCGGGCGGAATCGCATCGGCCGGCGTGTCGGGCGGGGCGAAGCAGAAGACGTCGGTGTTGCAGATTGGCTTCGCGCCGAGGCCCGTGCCGAGGGTGTCGCGGATGACGCCGCCGACGCCGGTGTTCGCGCCGCCGTAGGGCTCGATGGCCGAGGGATGATTGTGCGTTTCGACCTTGAAGGCGATGTTGTGCTGCTCGTCGAAGCGAACGATGCCGGCGTTATCCTTGAACACGCTGACGCACCAGTCGTCCGCGCCTAAGCGGCGGCGAATCTCGACCGTGGCGGCGAAGATCGTCTCCTTGAGCATGTTTTCA
>JAJDEG010000133.1 GCA_029259895.1 Planctomycetota bacterium | reverse complement strand
ATTGGCGGAAGCGCGAGCCATTCACGACGACGACCGGCGCACGTGCCGCGAAATCGGGCGGCACGGTGCGGAACTACTTCGCGACGGCGACAACGTCTTAACGCATTGCACCGCCGGCGCATTGGCGACTGGCGGCGACGGCACGGCGTTGTCGGTAATCTTTGCCGCCGTGGAGCAAGGCAAGCGGCTGCACGTGTGGGTCGACGAAACGCGACCGTTGTGGCAAGGCGCTCGGCTCACCGCCTGGGAGCTGATGCAGCGCAACATCCCGGCGACGCTGATTACCGACTCGATGGCCGCGCACGTCATGTCGCTCGGCAACGTGCAAGCCGTCGTCGTCGGGGCCGACCGCATTGCGGCCAACGGCGACGCGGCGAACAAGATCGGCACGTATGGCGTCGCGCTGTCCGCCGCCGCCCACGACATTCCGTTCTACGTCGCCGCGCCGACGAGTACGTTCGACCTGTCGCTCGCCGATGGCGCGGCGATTCCAATCGAACAACGCGCCGCGGATGAAATCGCAAAACCCGGCGGAATTGCGATCGCGCCACAAGGCATCGCGGTCTACAATCCAGCCTTCGACGTAACCCCCGCGCGGCTCATCCGCGGCATTATCTGCGAAGTCGGCGTGATTTCGCCAGTCGGCGAGGAACACGTGCGTGCGGCCGTACAACGTGCAACTAGCGAGTAAACAGGTCGTCGATCGCGACCACCGGGCGTGCCGCACGGCGTGCACGTAGCGCCGTGAGCGACGAGCTGGCGGACGCCGAAGCGTTGTCGATAACCGCGTCAACCGCCGTCGACGCAAGCCGCCCTCGAACGACGGCTCGTAGTTCGCGCCTGATGCGCCCTGCCGACGCAATGGGCCGTTGGGTCGACGTCGCCACAATCGCTGCCGGTGCGGCCGGCGAACCGCCCGTGCCGAAGCCCAGATTCCGCTGCACCGTCGCAAGATCGGCCAGAGCGACGCCCGACGCACTGCCGTCGAAATTGCCGGCCGCCCAACCGCCGGGGCCGCCGAAATTGCCGGCCAATGCGGCGACGTCGGCGCGGTCTACGATGCCGTCGAGATTGGCGTCGCCGTATTGCGTGCCGAGGATCGTCGTCACCAGCACGTCGACGTCGAGTTGATTGACGGAGCCGTTGCCGTTGAGATCGAATCGCGGGTTGCCGTTCGACGGGCTGAAGGCCGCGTACAGGCCATCAATGTCCGCCGCGTCGATCGTGCCGCTTTCGTCAATGTCCCCGCGAAGCCAGCTAAACGCGAGGGTTTCGTTGCCGTTGCTGCTCAGCGGGTTGCCGGCGAGATCGGTTACGCCGACCGTCGAAAGCGAAGCCGCATAGTCGCCGCTGGGAAGCACGCCGCCGGCGAAACCAGGGAACGTAAACGTCGCCGTATTGGTCGATGTGTTGTAAGACATCGAGATGCTGCCCGTAGGCACCGTCTCGCTCGTCGTGTTGTTCGTAAGCGTCAAGTTGCTCGCGTCGACGAGCACTTCCTCGCTGAATGCGAATTGCAATCGCTGGGGCGCGACGGCGAGATCGACGCTCGACGCGGTGACGGTTGGCGCGATCGAGTCGCCGGTCGAATAGCGAATCGTCAGCTTCGGGCGGCTGGCGAGCGTGGCGTATTCGCTGGTCCGCATTTCGAGGCCATCGGTCGCCGTCGGGTTGGCGATGATGACGCCGTTGTTGCTAACCGGGTTGTCGATCCAGGATTGCACCAGCAGGATGCCGGCGGCGTTGAGCGCGATCGTCTTGATGCCCGTCGAGTTGCCGCTGTCGAGCACGCCGACGACGCTGCCGCCGCGGTCGGTCGGGCCGTCCGCGCCGGGCGATTGCCACGGCTGGCCGGCGCGGTAGTCGGTGAAGGTGACTTCGGATTCGACCCAGTCCCTGAGCACCGCGTAGAGGTCGTAGGTCGAGACGCTCGAGTCGTTCACGTCGATGGCGATCGTCGCGCTTTCGACGACCGCGTCGGCGGGAATGTCGCTGAGGGTCCAGCGAAGAACCGACCACTCGTCGCTGCCGCCGGAGTCGCCGTCGGAATCCATGCGGTCGTCGCCACCCGTGTTCGTGTTCGGCTGGCTACCGCGGAGCCAAGCATCCTGCGTGCCGGTGTACGCCGGCGTTGGGAACACGCCGTCCTGATACATGGCGGTGACGACGTTCGTTACCGTGACGCTGGCCGATGTGCTGCGAGCGCCTTCGAGGTCGGCCAGATTGACCGCCGAGACTTCGTATAGATACGTCTGCCCGACGACGACCGTCGTATCGCTGAACGTGGTGGTTGTCGACGTGCCGACGGGCGCGTCGTTGCGATAGATGCGATATTCGGCGACGCCCGTTTCCGCGTCGGTGGCGGCGTTCCACGTCAGGTTGACGCGGTTGCTGCTGGCGGCGACGCCGGTGAGATTGGTCGGCGCGGTAGGCGGCGTGAAGTCGAGGATTTCCACCGCGTCGAAGATCACGCCGAGCACAATGTCACTGCTGTTGGCGTCGTCCTGATGGACCTCGACCGCCAGCACGTTGTCGCCCACGAGAAGTCCCGTCGCGGGGAATGTGACGACGGGAATGTACGCGTTTGCCTCGGTGCCCGTGGTGGCGAAGGTGTCGAAATTGATCGTGCCGGTGGGCGACATGTTGTAGCGATACAGCTCGACGCCGTTTAGGTAAAACACCGCGCCGTCGTCGACGAGGCCGCCTAACCGCAGCAGCACGTCGCTGGTGTCGCCGGCGAAGTTGAAGTGCGTGCGGAAGTAGAACGTCGTCGTGTTGGGCGCGACGCCGTCGAGATTGAGGTTCAGCATCGTGTTGAGCACGGCCGGCGTCGGCAGCGGATTGGCTTCCACGCCGAGTACGGACGGGCCTTGCGGCCAGGCGGAGTCATCGAACGAGGTGGCTCGCCAAGCGGTGCCTAGATTCGCGCCCGACTGGTCATAGCTCCACGTGTCGGTGAGCGTGATGAGCGGGAACACGTCTGGCAGCGTCGGGTCGGGATTGATTGCGCCGGGTGTGGGCGGGTCGATGGGGCCGACGATCGAGCCGCCGTCGGGTGTGCGGCCTTCGGAGATGCCGGCGGCTTGCGGGCCGTAAGTGATCGCATCGATTGTTGTCGTCGAGGTGACGCCGGTCAGCGCGATCGAGCCGCCTGCTGCATCCAGTTCAAAGTTGACGTGGTCGGAACCGGCCGCCGTGTCGTTGTCTGCCACGAATACCGCAAAGCCCGCTCCGGCGACGAACGACAGCGGACGAATCGTGAACAAGCCCGGCTGTCCGACGGGGTCGTTCGTCAGATGCAAACCGCCGATGTCGACTGGCAGCGTGCTGGGATTGTAGAGTTCGATGAAGTCGTCGGCGAACGCGCCGCCAGGACTGGCCAGCCATTCGTTGAGCTTCACTGCATTGGGCTGAGCCGTAGACAGCGCGACGTTGGCAGAGCCGATCGTCGGTTGGGCCAAACGAAACGCGCCGCCGACGCGGGCGATCGACGTGCCGTCGAGTTGTCGTCCGAAGGTGACCGAATCGACAAGCGCGCCGCCGTTTGCCGCCGAGTCGTACAGGAATACCTCATCGCCGGTTTCATCGAGCGTGAAGCCGAGGTGAATTTCCGCGGGCGAACCGAGCGCCAGGTCGGCGAACAGGGTGAGCCGCTCGCCGGGGCCGAGAATCGTGCCGGCGCCGAAAGTGTACAGGTCGGGCTGCGACGGATCGTTGGTGATCGTCATACCGGACAGATCGACCGACATTGCCCCGCCCGCATTGACCAGTTCGATGAGATCGGAATCGACGCCGCCGTTGTTGATTGCTTGCACTTCGTCGATCCGCAGCAACGCGTCGGGGCTGTCGATGGTAAACGTGGCGGATACTGCCGGGAACAAGCGGCCGACCGTTTCTCCGTCGCTGCCGGCGTTCAGGCCCGCCGAGCCGCGGAGCAGGTGCATGAACGGACCGAACACGGGGATGCCGGTGAGGTTGCCGGTAGCGGCGTCGTAGTCGGCGTCGTTCGTCATCGAATAGGTGATGTCGATCACGCTGGCCGGTAGCACGGGTCGCGGAGGCGGGCCGTTGTAGTTGCGGACGTTGTCTTGATTGTCGTGGACGACGTTGTTGATGGCCGTAATTTGGCCGGTGTAGGCACCGTTGCTGCCGTTGTAGCCGTCGCCATAGCGGATGCCGGCGTTGACGGCGGCGTCGGACGACGGGTCGTTTTCGATCACGTGATCGACGCGGACGGCCACGCTATTGGTGATGGATAGCTGAGGGCCACCGTAACCGGCTTCGTAGCCTTGGTTGGTGCCGGTCACGACGGTGTCGACGACGTTCGCCCAATTGCTCGCGCTCGAAGCCAGACCTTCGTGCGTACAGCCTTCGAGCCACGACGAAATGATGTTAAGCCGCGCGCCGTTGTGGTCGAGGCAGTCGTCCTTCGTGTCGAGGATGAAGCTGTTCTGGACCAGCGACGGCTCGCCCGAGTTGTGGAAGCCGAGGAAATATTGGCCGTCGTTGTCGTCGTTGACGAATCCAGGCGCGTCGTCCGGCAGGTCTTTGATCCAACTGTTGGTGATCTTGAGCACCGTGTTGTTCACCTGACCGCCGGTGTCGCTATGCGAGATGACGCTCCAGTCGAAGTTGATGCGGGCGTTGCTCGTCGAGCCGAGGCCCTTGCCGGGATTGTTGATGATAAAGCAGTTTGAACAATCGATTGTGCCGCTGTTGGCCTTGAGCAGCGGCTGGCTATCGGAATGCGCGAAGCCGCGGGTGGGATCGTCGCCGCCGTGAGTGAAGAACGTGTAAGCGAAGTCGCCGGTGGCGGATGCACCGTTGATCTCGATGCCGCCCCAGTCATTGGCCGGATCGATGGCGTTGAACATCACGGGATCGGCGGCCGTGCCATTGCTGGCGATCGCACCGTCGACCAGGATGTTCACTTCGCTACCGAGCATGACGCGCGTGCCGGGCTGGATCGTCAGCGTGCTGCCGGCGGGAATGGTGAGGTTGCCCGTAACGCGATGTTCGGTTGTGTTGTCCCAGACGGTGTTGCCGGAGAGCGTACCGCTGTGCGTTTCGACGGGGTACGCTCCGTCGAGCACATCGATCGACTTGCCGGTCGAACCGGCGGCGAGCGACCCGCCGAAGGCAAGGCCGAAGTCGGCCGTGGCAGTGACGACCGGCGCGAGCGAGCCGACGCCTTTCTTGACGCCGAACGTGGTCGCGGCCAAGTCGGTGGCGTTCGCGAAGCTGGCGGGCGTGGTGAGTTGCGTGTTGATGTTGCCCAGCGCGTCGCGGACGCGGACGATCATCGGCAGGGCTTCGCCGGTGCGCGTGCGCGACGGGGCGATCACCTCGGCGTGCCGCTCGCCGAACGCGGGCGTCTGGCCCGCAAACCATTCGCCGGCATCGTTCATGCCGAGTACGTCAATCGTGTGGTCGCCGTTGGCGAGGTCCGACAGAATAATCGGCGTACTTACCGGCGTCGTCGCGGTGTACGGTCCGCCGTCGACGCGATAGCGATAGTGGGTGATGCCCGGCCCGGCGACGGTGAACGTCTGATCGTTGCTGGTCGACGGCCCCGCCGGCACGCCACCGATGGTCGGACCGGCGTTGACGTAGGCACCCATGTCAATGCCGTTCGGTCCGGTGCCGATGGCCGGCGAACCGCCGAGGAGGCGGAAATTGTTGCCCGCCGCGTCGACGAACATCGGGTTCGCGTCGATGTTCCCCACGCCGAAGCTGTGGGCGAGCGCCGTCGAACTGTCGCTGTAGGTTTGCAAGCTGTTGGGCAGCAGCGAGCGGTTGACCGTCAGTTGCGACTCGAACGTGGCGGTCTTCGTCAGGTTTTTGAACAGATCGGCGTTGCCCGAGAAGATATTGCCGTCGAGATACGCGCCGACGGCCGGTCCGCCGACCGCTGTACCGCCAGTTTCGTTGAACTGAATGGCCGCCATCGTGGCGTCGATGAAGACGTTGTTCTCGATGGTGGCGAAGGCGTCTTCCTTGAGCAGAATGTGATGATCGTTGTCGACGAAGATATTGCGGACAATGGTGACCTGCGTGCGGTTGCTTTCGCCCGACTGTGGCAAGCCAGTGGCGATGGCGTTGGAGGTGGTGGCCCGCGAGGTGTTCAAACGGAAGTTCATGAACAGGTTGCCCTCGATGTGGGCGTCGGTGCCGTCCATATCGAGTCCGTCGTCGCCGCCGCCGAGAAACACGTTGTTGAGAATCTGCATCACCGGCCCGGGGCGATCCGCGCCGAGAATATCGATCACGTCGCCGCCGTTGTTGCTATTGGCGAACGTGTTGCCTTCGATGATCAGATACTCGTCGCCTTCGATGTATTCGCCGTGGATGACTTCGCCGCCGCCGGACGTGGGAAACATCGAATTGCGCACGATCAGCGACGGATGTTCGAGTTCGAGGATCGTGCCACCGGTGCCGGTCCAGGTGAGGTTGTCCAGGTACAGCCGCGAATGGACGACGTGGATCGATTCGCCTTGGCCGTCGCCCTCGACGAAGTCGGCGAAGGTGATGCGGCTATCGGTGAGCGTGTTGGCGAAGGAGAGACCGTCCCAATCGCTGCCCGCACCGGCGGCACGTTGGAAGGTGATGCGGTCGAAGGCGGTTCCTTCGGCGACAAGGCGGCCGGCGACCGTAATGCCCGTCCCAGCGGTAAAGTTCATCACCACGCCCGGCTCGATCTTCAGCGTGGCGGCGGCCTGGACGGTGACGTCGCCGACGACGTCGTAAGGCGAGTTGGCACGAGTCCAAACGGTGTCGGCCGCAATCGCGCCGGAGACGTCGGTGAGCACGAGCCGAGGTTCGAGCGATTCGAGCCGCAGTCGTGGCGACGCGACGCGTTTACGGTCCCGTTTTCGCTGCTTGCCAAAGGTCGCGCCGGCGAGGTTGCGGAAGGACAATCGGCCCGAATTCAATGCCGCCATGGCGGAGTCTCTCAAGGTGGGGGGAGTCGAATGTGCGCCGTCGTTGCTGCGTCGCCGCGAATGCACGGAAGAACCGACCTAATCGGAAGCCTCTATTCTAGTGACGGAATCGGGAAATGTCCCCGGCGAGGCGGCCGCAAAAATTGCGCATATCCCCCTCGCACTCGCCAGAACGGGATATTCAGGCGATTTAACCTCGCCGGCGGGCCACATGTTTCGCTATGCAGCCACTTATTTTCGTTTCTTAACGGGCCGCTAACGTTCGGCGGTCGCGGATACGCACGCCACTACCAAAGCACCACGAGGAAATTAGGGGGGGTTCATGGAAAAACGACCCGCCTCGTGGTAAAACAGGTGCTGGAAAGTCGTTCGTGGGTGGTCTCTGGGCGTCGAGTGGCCTCTCGACCGTACGGAAGCCAGATTTGGTTCGCCGCGGCTAGGGGTTCGTTTACCCAGCGGTCGCGATCTCACGGCGGGCGACGAGATCGATTTCGGCCGTAGGAATGCTTGACGGAGACGAACGGGATAATGGAAGGTCTTTCGCGAAGTTTGACACAGGAACGGGCGATTCTCGTCGCCAAGCAGGGCGATCCGAAATCGCCCGCGCCGGGTACGCTGCTGGCGCGTCAGAAGATTTTGCACGTCGAATTGGAATCGGCACACAAACGACAGCAAATCGTGGCCAGCGGCATGGGCGGGACGGCGACGGCGATGCTCACACAGCGGCATCCGGATCAAATTCGCCGGGATATCCGCCGCATCGAGAACGAGCTGATTAGCGTCCAGAGTCGGCTGCGCGAGATCGACGCCGAAGCCGCCGCGGAAGCGGAAAAAAACAGCGCCGAAAGCTAGCCGCAGTACGGTGCTGCATCGCCTCGTCGAGTTAGCGGGTGCCGAGGTGTGTCGCTTGTACGGCCAACCATTGCGCTAGCAGTTGGCCCGCAACGCTTCGGCTTCGATGTCGTCGATCTTCTGCACGCGACGGGCGTGGCGGCCGGCCTCAAACTCCGTCGACAGCCAGATCTCGACCATGCGGTCGATAAGCTTTTCGCCCAGCATGTCGGCCGAAAGGCACAGCACGTTCAGGTCGTTGTGCCGCCGGCTCATTTCGGCGGTCAGGTCGTCGTGGCAGGGGGCGGCGCGTACGCCCGGAATCTTGTTGGCGGCGATCGCCATGCCGATGCCGCTGCCGCAAATCAAGATGCCGCGGTCCACTTCATGCTTGCTCACTTTGCGCGCGACGTCTTTGGCGACGTCGGGGTAATCGACCGCCTCGGCACCGTGTGTGCCGACATCGTCCACATCGTGGCCGAGCCGCTTGAGCAAGTCGACGACCTTGCCCTTAACGGTAAATCCGCGGTGGTCGCTGCCGATCGAGATTTTCATGGTCGTCGATTCTCCCGGTCGCGCTCGCTCGGCGGATAGTTCCGCGGGCGGGGCTTTCACTATCTCATTCTACGACGAATTCGCCGAGTTTCCTACAACCCAAGATCTTCTAAGCGAACGGCAATGGCGGCGTCAATTTGTTCGGCGCATCGCTGGTAAACTTCCGCTGACGCCCCGATCGGATCGGCAATGTCGAATTCGTCCGGCGATAGCAACTTCGCCCGCGTGGCCGCATCGGGCCACTGCGACGCGATCGCCGTCAAATGCGAGCGCGTCATGGCAAAAATCGCGTCGGCCTGGCGAGCCAACTGGGCGGTCAGCGGCTGGCTTTCGTGACGCGAAAGGTCAAGTCCGCGTCGGGCGACGACTTCGATGGCTTCCGGTGCCGCTTGCGATCCCAGCATCGCCGAGATCCCGGCCGACATGACGACCACGCCGTGCTCCTCCAGTTCCTCGTCGCGGCACCCAACTTTTTGAGCGATGCGATGGCGAAAGATCGCTTCGGCCATCGGGCTGCGGCACGTGTTGCCCGTACACACGACCAACACGAGCAAGCTGGCCAGACGACGCAGGTTCTTTTCGGAAATCACCCCTTCGCGGAGCATCTTGAACTGTTTCCCTTCGACGCGGACGACGGAAGAAGACTGGCCGTAGCGACATGCCCCGTCGTCGAAAACCATTTGAACGTCGTCGCCCAGCGACGCCACGACCTGTTCCGCCGTGACGGCGTCGGGCTCGCCGTGTCGGTTGGCGCTAGTCAGCGCCAAGGGTCCGGCAAGCATGCGCAGCACGTCCAAAATGAATGCGTGGGCCGGTACGCGAAAGCCAATCGTGCCCGTCGGAATTACGGCCGCGCGAACACTAGCGGGAAGTTGCGCCGCCAAACTCAGCGGATGGTCGCAGGTCTCGACCAGCGTGAGCGGACCGGGCCAACATCGACGTGCGATTCGCTCGGCTAAAGGAGACATGGCCGGAGCATAGTCGCGCGCGTCGTTGAGGCTCTTCACGGCCAGCGCAAATGGGTGGCCAGCCGCCCGCCCCTTGATGGCCGCCAACCGCTCGACGGCGCTGGCGTCGAGGGCCGAGGCCGCCACACCGTAAACGGTCTCGGTCGGGAAAGCGACGATTTTTCCTTCCGCGAGCGCCTGCACGGCTCGATGCACGACGTCGCGCGAATCGTCGACGTTGCGGATGTCGATGACGACCGGCGGCATGGCAAAGCAGCTTTGCGCTGGCGAAAGATCGGTCGAGACGAGTGAGAAAGGATCGCCCAGCGCGGCGGGGCATTCGGGCGCGCCAAGCTACGACGGGAGGGCGATTCGACGTTTCGTGACGTAATGCCTTACTATAAGGGACGTTACGCATGGGTCAAGGGGCGGAGAATTCGGCGGCGTCTCGCCCTTTTGCGGCGTTTCATCCGGTGGCGCGAACTCTACAATGCTCTGGCACGGGAATGCTGGATCGCCGGCCACCTCGGGCACGGTGCTCGGCGAAATCTCTAACACGCAATTCCAACACGTAATAGCCACGATGCGCGATCTGCAACGCGAAAGCCTCAGTCACGACCCCGTACACGGATACATCCCGTTTACGGCCGACCGTTTGCTCGATCCCGGCGAGGTCGCCGAGCGGACGCTCGTCGACCACCCGTGGCTGCAACGGTTGCGGCAGATCCACCAGTTGCAGACCGCCTGGTGGGTCTTTCCATCGGCGGAGCACACCCGGTTTCAGCATGTGCTGGGCGTCATGCACTTGGGCAGTCGCGCGGTGGCGGCACTGTACGACAGTTTGCGCGAGGTCTGTCCCGATGTGCCGAGCCGCGGATACGTAGAGTCGCTCGTGCGGCTGGCGGGCTTGTTGCACGACGTCGGCCACGGGCCATTCGGCCACTTCTTCGACGATCAGTATTTGGCCGATTACGGTCTGACGCACGAAACGCTCGGCAGCGCGATCATTCGCGGACCGCTCGCCGAGTTGATCCGCGGCATACGGCGCAATCCCAACGGCCGGCTGGAACCGCACGAGACGCTCGACCCGGAGCAGATCGCGTTTCTCATCACGCGGCCGAAGGCGGCGACCGACGCGGCCGGCGAGAACGCCAGTGGCGGCGAAACGATCGAACCGCCGCGGTGGTTGCGTTTGCTGCAAAGCCTGTTCAGCGGCATCTACACCATCGACAACATGGACTTCGTGCTCCGCGACGCGTACATGTCGGGCTATAGCAGCCGGGCGTTCGATCTCGATCGCTTGCTCAATTACAGCTTCTTCACCGAGCAAGGACTCACGATCCACCAGCGGGCCGTCGACGCCCTGATCCGCTTCGTCGGCGTGCGGGCGGAATTGTTTCGGTCCGTCTACTTCCATCGCACGGTGCGGGCGATCGATCTTTCGCTCAAGGACTTGTTTCGCGCGAGCAAGCAGTTCCTGTTTCCGGGCAATCCGCTGGAACACCTCAACGCCTATCAGCGATTTACGGACTGGTCGATGCTGATCGACGTTGCCGCCTGGCACGCATCGGCCGAAGAAGGCAAGCGGGCCGTTGGCGAGGCATGGCAACGGTTTCTGCGACGCGAAGTCCGCTGGAAGATGGCGTGCCAGCGGCATCTCGTATTCGCCGCCGGCGAGGGCGAGCGGGCGAGCGTGTTCAGCGATGCGGATTTCGTCGAGCAAGCGTTGCGAAAACAGCTTCCGGCGGCGATCGAATCAACGCCGCTGCGGATCGACATTGCGCGGCACGTGCATCGTCCCGACACGCGCGGGCCGGCGGCTGGCTTGAACTTCTTGTACGATCCGACCTCAAAGCAAGGGCGGCCGCTGTCGACGGACCTGTTGTACCGGCAGTTGCCGATCAGCCATCGGATTTGCCGAATTTACGCCGAATCGCTCGATCATGCCGCGACGTTATCGGCGGCGCTCGACCGGCTGATTGGGCCGGGCGGCGGCGACGATTTGACGAATATGTGATGCAGCTTTGCGATGAGGCGAGCGGCGCTACTTCGGCCGAATCGCGCCGTGCAAAACCGCGGGGCGATTGAGACTTATTCCGGCCTTGGATCGTTTCGAGCGTTTTCGCGACCTCAACGCCCACGCTACAATCAGGGATTGGAATTATGTCGACGGCGCAAAGATTTCGTGCCGTCCAATGAATTCGTTACGACGAGGAAACGATGCACTTTTATATCCATCGCGCCGCTTGGGCGATTGCCGCTGTGTTGATTATTCACCTGCCTGCCTTGTGGGCCGCGGAAGATGCACCGGCCGAAACAAAGGCCGAAGCAAAGCGGCTGACGATTCTGTTTCTCGGCGACAACGGCCACCACGAACCAGCCAAGCGCGCCGCGTCGATCACGCCGGTGCTCCAGCGGCGCGGCATCGACGTCACGTACACCGACGACGTGGCCCAACTGACCAAGGAGAATCTCGCCAAGTACGACGGCGTGTTGATCTATCGCGACAGCGGCGATTTGCCGGCGGCGAACGAAGCGGCGCTCGTTGAATATCTCGAAAGCGGCAAGGGCGTGATTCCCGTTCACTGCGCGACGCACACGTTTCGCAACAGCAGCAAGTACACCGAACTCGTCGGCGGGCGATTCTGGAAGCACGAGACCGGCGTGTTCCGGGCGCGGATCATCGACGCGCAGCATCCGGCCATGCGGGGCGTGAAGAGCTTCGAGTCGTTCGACGAGACGTACATGCACAATGAGCTTGGCGGCGACATCCGCGTGCTGATGGCTCGTGCGCGGGACGACGGAGGCTACGAACCGTGGACGTGGGTTCGCGAGCAGGGCAAGGGCCGCGTGTATTACACGGCCAGCGGGCACGACGACCGCACGTGGCGCGATCCGGGTTTTCACCAGTTGCTCGATTCGGGCATTCGCTGGGCGTGCGGCGAATTGAACGACGATCTGCCGCCGACGGAGTATCAAGACGCCGGCGAAGGGCTGCCGAATTACGTGTCGGGCGAGCGGTGGGGGACCGAGGCCGACCGCGTGATGAAGATGCCCAAGCCGCTCGATCCGGCGATGTCGATGAAGCACATGCACGTGCCGGAAGGCTTTCGCGTCGAGCTATTCGCCGCGGAGCCGGACATCGTCAAGCCGATCGCGATGAACTTCGACCATCGCGGCCGGCTGTGGATCATCGAAAGCGTCGACTATCCCAACCGGCTGCTCGGCGATCCGCGGGCCGACGGGAACGACCGGATCAAGGTCTGCGAAGACACCGACGGCGATGGTGTGGCCGACAAGTTCACCGTGTTCGCCGACAAGCTGAACATTCCCACCAGTTTGCTGCCGTACAAAGACGGCGCGCTGGTCGTGCTTGCTCCGTACATCATGCATCTGCGCGACACCGACGGCGACGGCGTTTGCGACCGCCGCGACGTGGTGATCGGCGGTTTCGGTCGCGGCGATACACACGCCGTGGCGTCGAACCTGCACTATGGATTCGACAACTGGATCTGGGGCGTCTGCGGCTACAGCGGCGGGCAGGCGCGGCAGGGCACCGACGGCAAGGTGCTTTCGCAGCGGTTCGGGCAGTGCGTGTTCCGCTTCAAGCCGGACGGTTCGGCGTTCGAGGTCATCACGCCGACGAGCAACAACACGTGGGGCCTGGGCTTTAGCGAGAACGGCGACGTGTTCGCGTCGACGGCCAACAATCAGCACAGCGTGCATGTTGCGCTGCCGAATCGGTTGTACGAGAACGTCCGCGGCTGGCACGGCGTCGGCTCGGCGGGGATTGCCGATCATGCCAACTTTCATCCGATCAGCCGAGACGTGCGGCAGATGGACTGGCACGGCAAGTTCACGGCCGCCTCGGGCCACGAACTCTACACGGCCCGGCAGTTTCCGGAAGAATACTGGAACCGCGCCGCGTTTGTCTGCGAACCGACGGGCCACCTGATCCACCTCAACTGGCTCGTCCCGCAGGGAAGTGGGTTCGTCGCCCGCGATGGCTACAACTTCTTCGCCAGCACCGATCCGTGGACGTCGCCGGTCGCGGCGCAGGTTGGTCCGGACGGCGCGCTGTGGTTCATCGATTGGTACAACTACATCATCCAACACAACCCGACGCCGAAGGGCTTTCGGACGGGCAAGGGAGCCGCGTACGAGACGACGCTACGGGACAAGACGCACGGGCGGGTGTATCGGGTGGTGTACGGGAATGGAGGCAAGAGTATTGCAGCCAGCGACGACGAAGAAGACATCGTCACCACACTTCGTCGCGCTTTGGATGGCGAATTGCAAGCACAGCGCGTCGTTGTGGATCAGGGTAAGGATGAACCGCTCGTTCGTCAGTTGGTCACCAAGATGGTGCCGAAGTTTCACGTTCTCAGTAAGCGCGGCGGGGGGTTCCGGTTACTTGCAGGATTGGGATTGGTCGATTTGAACGATGCGGATCAACGCGAGGCGTTTCTCCGCGCTCTTAGCAGCGACGAAGAGTCGAGTTGCCGCGCGGCGATCGCCGCGTTGCCGAGAACGGCCGACGGACTCAAGTTACTCGACGATGCTAAGACGCTGTCGAGTGAAAATGCCCGCGTGCGTTTGGATGCGTTGGTCGCGCTGGCCGAAATGCCGGGCGATCAGCAGGCGGCGTTTGCGGTGTTGGGTTTATTCGTGAAAGAGGGCATGATTAGTGACCGGTGGATGGTCGATGCAGCGACCGCTGCGGCTGCCAGGAGCGCGCCACAGTTTCTCGTCTCCGCGACGTTGACCAAGCCCGACAAATCGCTGGCCGAACAGTTCGCGAAGATTATTGGCACGGTTGCGGAACATGAGGCCCGCGGGGGTGATGTCGACTCGCTCAAGACGATCTTTGCGTCGCTACATGCCGCTTCACCTGCGATGGCGGAGGCGACAATTGCCGGTTTCTCCAAGGGCTGGCCGAGCGATAAGAAAGTCGAGATCACGCCGCCATTGGCCGATTCGCTGACGACCGTGTTGGCGAAAGTTTCTCCGGCCTCGCAACTCGAACTTGTCGCCCTCGCCAACCGCTGGGGCGCGGCGGAACGTTTTGCGGAATTGACGAAGAAACTCACCGAAACGCTGGCCAAGCAAGTCGGCGACGAAGAAATCGCCGACGACGTGCGGCTGCAATCGGCTCGACAGTTGGTTGCGGCGGGCGATGCTGCGGCGGTGGATGCCGTGTTGGCCGCCATTACGCCGCGGACTTCGCCGGAGTTGGCTGGCGGGTTGCTCGATGCGTTGGCCGATGGTAAGTCCGACAAGATCGGTTCGGCCATCGTCGAACGGATCGGCGAGTTCACACCTACCGCTCGGCGCGCGGCGCTGGCTGTGCTGTTGCGGCGAAAGGCGTGGTCCGTCGCGCTGCTCGACGCGGTCGAGGCCAAGAAACTAGCGCTGGAAGATTTGGCCCTCGATCAGCGACAGCAGTTGGCCGCTCATCCGGACAAGGAACTGGCCGCGCGGGCCGCGAAGATGCTGGCCGCGGGGGGCGGGTTGCCCAATCCCGACCGGCAGAAGGTGATCGACAAGTTTGCCGACGCGCTCACGCAGAGAGGCGACGCGGCGGCTGGCAAGAAGCTGTTCGTCGACAACTGTGCAAAGTGCCATCGCCACGGCGGCGAAGGGGCGACGATTGGCCCGGACCTCTCCGGCATGGCGGCGCATCCCAAAAGCGAATCGATCATCCACATCCTCGATCCGAATCGCAACGTAGAAGGAAACTTCCGCCAGCATCAGTTGGTGACGCTCGACGGCGAAGTGCTCAGCGGGCTGCTGGCCGGCGAAACGCGGACGGCGGTTGAGCTCGTCGACTCCGAGGCCAAGCGGCACGTCGTGTTGCGCGAGGATATCGACACCATGAAGGCGTCGACCATGTCGCTGATGCCGGAAGGTTTCGAAAAGCTCGGCGACGCGGGCGTTCGCGATCTGCTGGAGTTTCTATCCGCCAAGGGCAAGTTCTTCGCGCTGCCGCTCGGGAAGGCGGCGAATGTGGTCAGCACGCGGGGCGGCATGTTTCAGGGCGATCGGCTGGACTACGAGAAGCTGATATTCCCGTCGTGGGGCCAGCAGGTCGCCAACGGCGTGCCGTTTCAGATCATCGATCCGTTGGGCGACCGCGTGCCCAACGCGATCGTGCTGTACGGCCCGCGGCACGCCGTGACGCAGAAATATCCCAAGAGCGTCGTCGCCCCCTGCAATGCGAAGGCGAAGGCGATTCATTTGCTCTCCGGCGTGTCGGGCTGGGGCTATCCCTACGACCGCCGCGAGAGCGTGTCGATGATCGTGCGGCTGCATTACGCCGACGGGCAGACGGAAGATCATCCGCTGGTCAACGGCAAGCACTTTGCCGATTTCTCAGGATCGACCGACGTCAGCGACTCGAAGCGGGCGTTTCGGCTGCGCGGACAGCAAATTCGACACGTGACGATCTCGCCGAAGCGGGACGAGACAATCGCCCAGGTGGAGTTCGTCAAGGGCAATGATGAGACCGCGCCGGTGGTGATGGCGGTGACGGTCGAGGGACCGTGAGGAAGTGGGCAGTGGGCAAGGGGATAGTGAGCAGCGATGAGGGATGAGTGCGGAGCAATGGGCGATGAGTAAACTGCGAAACACTTTACAGAACGATCGTTCGGCGCGGGTGCCTGCACCCAACCGAGCGCTTTTGGACCGCCGAGGCGCAGAGACGCTGAGCGTTGCGAGTGCGTGCGTGCAATCTGCTCTTCTCTCCGCGTCTCTGCGCCTCGGCGGTTTGTCGTGCGTTGCTCTGATTGCTTTTTCGTGCGGTCTTTCCTCGATTGCGCTTCGCGCCGAGGACGAAACGCCCGCCGAGCCGACGGTTGCGGTCGAACCGGTTCTCGACGCCGAGCCGGCGATTGAGCACGTTCACGAAGGGGCCGCGGAAACGCCCATCGGCGACGACGACCGCGAGCATTGGGCGTTTAGACAGCTAAGCAGGCCCGTGTTGGCCGACGTTGCGGATGGCGCGTGGTGCCGCAATGGCGTCGACCGGTTTGTGTTGGCAAAGTTGGAGGAGAGGGAGCTTCGGCCCACGCCGCAGGCCGATCGCGTAACGCTCGTTCGCCGGCTGTCGTTCGATGTGACCGGCTTGCCGCCGTCGCCCAGCGAAGTGGCCGCGTTTTTGGCCGATGAAGCGCCGGACGCTTACGAGCGGTTGGTCGACCGGCTGCTGGCCTCGCCTGCTCACGGCGAAAGGATGGCGCAGTATTGGCTCGATCTGGCTCGGTTCGCGGAGACCGACGGCTTCGAGCACGATCTGGTCCGCAAGAACGCCTGGCGATATCGCGATTGGGTGATCGACGCGTTGGGCGCCGATATGCCGTACGACCGGTTCGTCGCGCTGCAACTGGCGGGCGACGAGATGGAGAGCGACGACGAACGAGCCGCGATCGCGACGGGCTTCTGCGTCGCCGGGCCCGACATGCCCGACATCAATTCACAACAGGAACGCCGGCACAACGTGCTCAACGACGTGGCGTCGACGGTCGGCAGCGTATTCCTCGCGTTGCAGGTCGGTTGTGCCCAGTGCCACGACCACAAATACGATCCAATTAGTCAACGCGATTTCTACCGCCTGCGGGCGTGCTTCGAGTCGGCCGTCAAGTTCGAGAAGAACAAGCCGAACGACATGATGCGCGTGCTCGACAAGCCGATGACGACGCACGTGGCGGTGCGCGGCGATTTCCGCCGCCGCGGGGCGATCGCGCCGCCGGCCGTGCCGCGGATTGCCGACCTCTGGCAGACGTCGCTACCGACGCCGGGCGCGAAGACGGAGAAGAATCCGCGCGTCGCGTTCGCCGATTGGCTCGCACGGCCCGACCATCCGCTCACGTGGCGGGTGATCGCCAATCGCCTTTGGCAGCAGCATTTCGGCGTCGGCCTGTCGCAAACGCCGAGCGACTTCGGCATTATGGGCGACGAACCGGAGCATCTAGAATTGCTCGATTTGCTGGCCGTGGAACTTCCGCAACGCGGCGGCAGCCTGAAGTCGCTGCGACGGCTGCTCGTTACGAGCGCGACCTATCGCCAAGCGAGCCGACTCTCCACACCCGGCTGGACCGTTGCCGAGCGCACGTCGGCAAGCGAAGCATGGACGAAGGCCACGGAGGCCGACGCGGCGAATCGCCTGTGGTGGAAATACCCGCGCCGCCGGCTCGATGGCGAGTCGCTTCGCGATGCGATGCTGTCGGTGGCCGGTGTGTTGAGCACTCGCCGCGGCGGCCAGGGCATCATGCAGCCGTTGCCCGACGAAGTGACGCGGTCGCTGCTGGCAAATCAATGGAAAGTCGATCGCGACGAAGAAAACCACTATCGCCGCAGTATCTATTTGTTCGCGCGGCGAAATCTGCGCGATCCGCTGTTCGAAGTTTTCGATCGACCCGACGCCAACGCGAGTTGCCCGGTCCGCAATCGCTCGACGACCGCCCCACAGGCATTGGAGCTGTTCAACTCGAAGTTTGCGCTCGACGTGGCGCGGCGGATGGCTGGCCGCGTTTTGTCCGACGACGAATTTGCCAGCGTCGCGCAATCGTCAAAGGGAAACTTGACGAAAGCTATATCGTTCGCTTTTGAGCTGACCTTGTCCCGCTCGCCGACGTCAGACGAAATCGCGTCGGGCGTCGAATTCGTTTCGATTCAGGCAAGTACGCTCGGCAAAAACGACGCCCACGGTCCACTTGCGACCCCGGTGCCGCTGCCCGCCACTTTTTCGCGCCAAGAAAGTGCGGCTTTCGTCGATTTTTGCTTGGTGCTGATGAACGGCAGCGAGTTTCTCTATCTGGATTGAAATCGCGCGAATCCGCCGGGTTCGATCGGGGTTAGATACCTCTAGATCTCGGAAGGCGATGGCGATTGCCGAGACAAGCGCTGCCGATTGTGGGGACTTGTAACCTGTCGTCGCGTCTCGACATTTCCGTGCGGCGGCAACGTAGAGTTTCCCGGCGGTGATCGTGTCGTCGTTCCAAGTCACAAGTAAGTCGACTAGGTCGACGAACTAACCTGGCAACTCAGGCAACTAACTCCCAATTCACGTTGCGGAATTTTTCCAGGCGTAGGATAATCGACGCTGCCCCTCTCGGCTAGATATTTTTGTGCCTAGGACTGCGTAGGGGTGTCGTAAGTAGGGCGGGGCATTACCAAACGAAGAGGCGTCCCTTACATGGACACGAACCAACGGCCCGGCGCACCCATCTTGCGGCCCAAGCTCGACCGGCGCGAGGACGACGGTCCGTCGCTCGCCCAATTGATCAAGATGGCGGTGGTGGCCGCCGTAGCGGTGGCCGGGGTCGGCGTCGTCGTCGCCGCGTCGGTGCCGTCGATCGATCTGTTCGGCATCTACGCAATGCGCGACTCGACGGCCACGTCGGAGCCAGCAACGCGCAAGGACTCGCCACGAACTTCGTCACCGGCGTCTTCACCGGCAACGTCGCAAGCTCCGCCGGCCCCCGCGCCCGCGCCGCTCGTCGATCCCGAAACCGACGAACCGCCCACGTTGCCGGACGATCCGGTATCGCCGTCGCCAGAATCGTTTGCCCCGACGGACAATAACGACCCACCGCCGAGCGTACGGCCGAGGCCAACTCCGCCGCCGGAGCGAACGATCGAACGCGACATCGCTCTACTGCGCGATCTCAAACCGGCGGTAGCCTTGCCGCCCGTGACCGACATAGGCGACACGACGATATCCTATTTGCACGAGGCGGAGCAAATGCGTTTCGACGACGTGCAACTTCTCACCGAGTTGGCCGCGATCGGCGATGGGCAGACGTTTCGACTCGAACGCGATGGCCAGAAGAACGCGTGGACAATTCGATTTGCCGGCCCCGCGAACGTTGCGTTTTCGGCAAGCGATGGTGCCGCGGAGAATAACGATACGGCGGAAGACGATTCCACGCAAAACGACGCCGCGCCGGCCGTTGACGCCGTCGTGGCCGACGTTTGGTGCGTGCAGTCGTCGCTCATGTTTCGCTGGCGCGCAGAAGCGAAGGACATTCCGGCGTCTGAGCAACTACGCAACGCGGCAATGCGATTTTCTTTGGGGACGCATCACCAGGTGATGGCGCTCCGCGATGCCGTCGCGCAGCGGATTCACACGCTCGACCTATCGGACCGCTCGAACGACGTCGCCGCCACGATCGCACACCCGCCGCGTGCGGATTCGCTGCACTTGGAAGTGCTCGGCGTGCGCGACATGCCGGTGAACGCCTATTACGAAAACGACATTCGGACCATTGCCGTTGGTGCCGCCGCCGCGTCGCCGACGAGCGATACCAAGCGGCTGCGTCCGGCCCGGCCGAAGCCGCCCGCCAACGACGTGGCCAGTACGTCCGACGCGGCCGACGGGCCGGAGCGAGTCACGATCTTGTTCGACAAGTTCGTCGACGGCGAACAGCCCCAATTGTGGATCGACGCGCGACGCGGTGACGCTGGCGACGTTACCATTCAATTCGCATCGCGGATCGTTCGCGGCAAAATCGTCGACGATCTAACTGCCAGGTCGTTGGAACTGTATCGTTTGCCGCGCGAGCAGAAGCTGGCGAGCGTCGAGCGCGATTGGAAGAACGCCCACGACGCCACTGTCTTCCTCGACCGCCGTATCGGCGAAACCAAGGCCGGCATCAACCCGACCGTTTCGGTCCGCACGCTTCAGTCGCGGCTGGTTTCTGCCCAGCGCGAATACAAGAAACTCGACGACGAGCTAAAGCGAATCAAAGGCGAATTGGCGTGGGTCGACGCCGCCAACCGGTTGGTTCAAGCGATCGATGATCGTGGTCAGCTACAATACCGTCTATTCGCCAAGAGCGGCGATTTGGAAATTGATCTCGTCCGCGGCGGTCTCGATTGATGGGCCGACGGCTCCAGACGCGAGCACCACCTAGCCGTTTCTGCGTCCCTCGTAGACCGCCCGCTCCGTCACGACCTTGTTCAGGAACACGTCGTGCGGCTCGACTGCGAGATCGTCGAAAAGCTGACACTCGAAACATACGCCGACCAGCGGGCAATCGGCGCGAACGCTGGTCAACAACCGGTCGAAATATCCCTGCCCGTTGCCGAGCCGGCGACCGTCGCGGCCGAACGCAACGCCCGGCGTCACGACGACATCGAGTTCGCCCGGCGCGACCGTCTTGCCCGGCTCGTCCCACCGCTGCCGCGGCGGTTCGAGAATCCTCCACTTTCCCACGACCAGTTCGTCCAAACGCTCCAAGCGCCAAAGCCCCAGCACGTTTACGCCGCGCTCGTCGACGGTGCAATACGGAATGACGATCCGCTTGCCACCGGCCAGCGCGGCCGGCACGGCTTGCCGCGTCCGCAGTTCGGAACGGCAATCGATATACCACATCGCGGTTTCCGCTCGCCGATACTCGGGCAGTTCCAGCAACCGGGCGATCGCCAAATCGCTCGAGCTTTCCTTATCGGCCAGAGCATTTCGAGCGTCGTAGGCCGCTCGACGAACGTCGCTCTTCGGGTCAGTCATCATCGACAATAGTTCGCTCGATAGCACTGCCAACGTGCTTCAGAGCACCTTCAATATCCCTTCGGCAACGCGCTTCCCCAGACCCTGCGAACCTTCGCGATTGAAGTGAACGTCGGCCTTTCGCTGCCAACTGGCCTGATGTTTCTTGGCCAAGGCGTATAGATCATTGACGGCGATATCCTCTTGTTTCATCACCTTTGCCGCGATGGCGTTGTACTCGACCTCGTCGCCCGGATGCCGGGCGTTCGCGCCTTCGGGCACGGGCGTCGTCGCCGCCCAGACGATCTTCGCGCCCGTCATCTTGAGCCGCGCCACAATAGCGCGAAGATTCTTTTCGTAATCCTCCGGTGCAACTTGCCGCTTGCCGTCAACGTATTTGAGATCGTGCAAACCCACGTTCACGTGGATCGCGTCCCAGCGTCCATCGCCGAGCCACTTGTCGAGGTTTTTGAGCGTATTCGCCGTCGTGCCGGAGTTCGCCGCGATACGATGGACGTTCGCCTTGCCGTCGAGTGCCTTGCGCACGGGCAAGGTGTAACCGATGCTGATCGAGTCGCCAATAATCAGCACGCGCGGCAGGCCCTTCTGGTCCTCGATGGGCTTAAACGGATCGTCGGCGGCCAGAGACGTTGTACCAACGGCGGCGAGCGAACAGACGGCTACCGCGAGCATGACGAATCGATGCGACATGATGGCGACCTTGGTCGTGCGTTGCGAAGAGTGCAGTAATGGGCGATATTCTGGTCCAGTGAGTCGACCGTGACCACCCCCCGGCACCATCAGCTCAGCCCGCCGCGGGCAACGTGATCTGCTGCCGTGCGTCGGCCAGTAAACGCATCGACTAAGCCCAAGCCTCCCGCTAGCCCGTGGCTGCATCCGTCCTCTATCTCGAAAGGAATCGTCCCGATGATGACGCATTGCCCAACCCTGGCGGCGGCGAACCTCGCGCTCGAAAACCTCGACGTGGCTGTGCTGGTCATCACGATGCTCGGCATCGCCGGGTTTGGCCTGTACATGGGGCGACGTGAGGAGGGTGCCGGCGATTTCTTTCTGGCCGGACGCAGCGTCGCCTGGTGGGCCGTGGCCGGATCGATTCTGGGAAGCAACGTCAGTTCGCACCATCTGATCGGCATGATGGGCGCAGGCCTTGCGATAGGATTCGCACAGTCAAATTTTGAATACGGCGCGATCATCGGCCTGATGGTCCTCTGTTTCTTGTTCTTGCCGTTATACCGACGGATGGGCTTGTATACGCTCTCCGAGTATCTCGGTCGCCGCTACGACGATCGCAGTCGGCTGCTCTACGCCCTGACGAATATGGGCTTCGTCACGATTCAGATGTGCGGTGCGCTCATTCTCGGCGCGATCACCATCAATGCGCTGACGGCAAATACACAGTACGAAATCAGCTTCGAGGCCGCCGTCTGGGGCCTCGCCCTATTCGCCGCCACTTACACCGTTTTCGGCGGACTCAAAGCCGTCATCTACACCGATGTGCTACAAAGCATTCTCTTGTTCGGCGGTGCTGCGGTCATCGCCGTGCTGGCCATTAACCACGAGAATGTTGGCGGGCTAACCAATCTGATGGACAAGAATCCGAGTAAGTTCCATCTCTTCTTGCCCGCCGACCACGAACAACTGCCGTGGACGGGCGTACTCACCGGTTTAATGGTGTTGCACTTCAACTATTGGGCCACCAACCAATATATCGTCCAGCGCGCACTAGGAGCCAAGAGCGGCTGGGACGCCCGAGTCGGCATCATCTCGGCCGGATTCTTCAAGTTGCTCATTCCCTTTATCTGCGTCGTGCCCGGCATCGCGGCCGGATACATCCTCAACCTAGACCCGGTCAATGAGGCCGATGCAGCGTTCGCCGGTTTGACGCGAGAATTGATCGCGCCGGGCTACGGCGTTTTGGGATTGGTCATGGCCGCACTGGTCGGCGCAATCCTCTCGACCATCGACTCCATGATGAACTCCACGGCCACACTCTTCACGTTCGATATCTATCGCCAATACATCAATCCGCACGCCTCCGAAAAGCGATTGATCTGGGTAGGCCGCGGTGTGATGGCGACCGTCGTGGCGCTGGCCATCGCCGTCTCGCTGCAATTCGGCGAAACGCGCAGCGGTGTATTCCTCACGATGGTGGACTACGAGTCGTACCTCGTGCCGGGCGTGCTCGTCGCGTTTATGGCCGGCATCTTCCACCGCTTCGTCACGCCGACCGGCGCGGTGGCGTGTATTGTCGTCGGTCCGCTGGCATCGTTGGGCGTCGATCTCGGTTGGCCAGAAGTGTTTGACGGCGGCATTCAGATGTTCCATCGCGTTGCCATCGTCACCGCAATCTGCTACGCCGTCCTGGCCGTCGTCAGTTTCCGGACCCAGGCCGAACGATCCCCCGACCGCGAGCAATATCTCTGGGCAAGATACCGTCGCGATCCGGCCGACGCCGCCGACCGCCGCAAGAGCGACCGCGTGTTAGCGGCGATTCTCGTCGCTCTAACCCTCGCACTCTGTTGGTATTTCGCATAGTCTCGAACCGCGCTCGGTCGCGTCCGGCTCACATCCCTAGCCCCCTAACCCGCACGCCATTTTCCGTGCGAATCCGCGCAAGTCTCGACCAAACAGCACTCGCGAGGGATTTCCGTCGAACTTGACAACTCCTTTCATCGTAGCTTTACTGAAAGGGTTAACTGCCTACCTACCGCCTGCTCCTCGCTGGTTCGCATTGCGTCCGTTGCGGCGAACTGATCCCGCCTACGACCCTGAAAATGCCCCGATTCGTAAGTCGGGAGTGGGCCGACATCCTGTGTCCTTTGCGACACGCTAACCGTGACTGGGAGAATCTACGCATGAAGAAGGTTTGTCTGACGTTGTGCTGTTGTGTGTTGGCCCTGGGCGTGCTCGGCTCGATCCGCTCGAACACGGCCAGCGCGTTTCCGGAGTTCAAAAAAGGATTCGATAAGAAGTACGTCGCCGACGAAAGCACGGACGCCCAAAAAGCGATCGCCGCGGCCGTCAAGGTCGCCAAGTGCAACGTCTGTCACGATCCCAAGAAAGACGCCGAAGGCAAGGCCAGCAAGAAGAACCGTAATGCCTACGGCGAAGCGCTCCACAAGTTCATCGGCAAGAAAGACAAGAAGGACTTGGACAAGATCCAGGACGCCCTCACCAAAGTCGAGGCCATGAAGGACGGCGAAGGACCGACGTTCGGCGAGTTGATCCTCCAGGGCAAACTGCCCGTCGAGGTCGCAGCCGACGACGCAGCCGACGACGCTGGCGACGAGTAGATTCCCCATTCGCCGTCGCTCGAACGCCTCTGGTTCGACGCTTGAGAAAACAATTCGCGCGGCCCGTGAAGACGCTTGAAACGTCTCCACGGGCCGTTTTGTTTGCCTCGCGGCGTAGCGAAGGCTAAAACGATACTTGCCTCATCTTCCCAACGCCACGATCGTCGATGGAGTAAGGTCATGCTTTGCAGTGCGCTACGACATGTTTGCACGTCCGTCGTTTGTCTTTCTACGCTGAGTCTGGCAATCTTGAGCACCGCCGCGGCCGAGGACGACTTCAAGCCGCTCTTCAACGGACGTGACCTCTCCGGCTGGAAATCCGAAGGCGGCGGCAAGTGGACCGTCGAGGGCGGCGTGCTCACCGGCAAGAACGCCGCCACCGAACCGCAGCACGGCCACTTGTTCCTCACCGACGAAGTCGGCGACTTCACGATCCGCCTCAAGTTCAAGTCCGTCCGCGGCAACAGCGGCCTCTACTTCCGCACGGAAAAGGTCGAAGGCGACGTCGGCATCAAAGGCTTTCAAGCCGAGATCGATCCGATGAACGACGTCGGCGGACTCTACGAAACGTTCGGCCGCGCCTGGGTCGTCCAGCCGGACGCGAAGTTCGTCAAGACATACTTCAAACCCGGCGAGTGGAACGAAATGACCGTCACCGCCAAAGGCCGCGACGTAACGGTCGCCATCAACGGCACGAAAACCGCCGGACTGAAGAACGACCCAGGCCGCACGAAAGGTCACCTCGCCCTACAAATCCACGGCGGCCAAGACGTCGAAGTGCATTTCAAGGACGTCGAGATACGGCATTAATTTGCCGCGACGTGACCCGCAAGACACAGTACGCAAATCTTCCTCTCCCCTCAAAGAAAAGCATCCCCATGAAAACCAAACTCCTCCTCGCCCTCGCGCTGGCCGCGTCTCCACTCGTCCAATTCAACGCATCCGCCAACGCCGCCCCGTCGTCCTACCTCATGTACGTCGGCACGTACACCGGCGGCGAGAGCCAAGGCATCTACGCATTCCGTTTCGACCCAGCCAGCGGCAAGCTCACTTCGCTGGGTCTCGCCGCCGAAATGAAAAGCCCGTCGTACCTCGCCGTGCATCCTAACGGCAAGAATGTCTACGCCGTCAGCGAAATCAGCGACTTCGCCGGCAAGCGGACCGGCGGCGTGGCGGCACTGTCCATCGACCGTGCGACCGGTAAGCTCACCAAGCTCAACGACGCCCCCAGTGGCAGCGCCGGTCCGTGCCACCTGACCGTCGACAAATCCGGCAACAGCGTCCTCGTCGCCAACTATGGCGGCGGCAGCGTCGCGGCCATCGCCATCGGCGACGACGGCAAGCTCGGCGACATGACCGCCCACATCCAACACGCCGGTTCGAGCGTGAACCAGGCCCGTCAAAAGGAGCCGCACGCCCATTCGATCAACCTCGACGCCGCCAATCGTTTCGCCGTCGCCGCCGACCTCGGCCTCGACCAATTGCTCGTCTATCGCTTCGACGCCGCCCACGGCACGCTGGTCGCGAACGATCCGCCGCATACCAAGATCGAGCCCGGCTCCGGCCCGCGGCATTTCGCGTTTCATCCAGGCGGAAAGTTTGCCTATGCCATCAACGAACTCAACTGCACGATGACTGCCCTCGCTTACGACGCGGATAAAGGCTCGCTCTCCGCATTGCAGACCCTATCGACCCTCCGCCCCGACGAAAAACACCAAGGCGGTTGGAGCACGGCCGACGTCCACGTCCATCCGTCCGGCAAGTTCCTCTACGGCTCGAATCGCGGCCACGACACCATCGTCGTCTACAAGATCGACGCCGACGCAGGCACGCTCACCTACGTCGAAAACCAATCCGCGCGCGGCAAGACGCCAAGAAACTTCGCCATCGACCCGACCGGCAAGTGGTTGCTTGCGGAGAACCAATCCAGCGACACGATCGCCGTCTTCAGCATCAACGGCGACAACGGCCGGCTAAAGCCAGTCGGCGAACCGGTCGAGTGCCCGTCGCCGGTCTGCATTCAGTTCGTGGCGGAGTAACCCGCAAGCCATCCGGCCGCTCACCGCCGCGTTGCTAACAATCGCATCGCTCACCGCCGCGTTGCTGCCCAGCCGGCCCGAATCGCTTGCGAAAAATTCGGGGCGTCGCGGTGCTGCCGCGCCAGCGCGCTGACGTTCGCCCGCCGCTTCGTCTCGGCGAAGGAGTCGTTCGTGTCGATCAGCCCCAGCTCGTAAACGAGCTCGTCCGAATAACCCGGCATGAAGATTCGCGGGTCGGCCAACGACAGCGGACGCTTCGACAACCGGTTGAAGTGCTGGACGATCGTCGTCGTGCAGTTGTTCGTCACCGTGTGGTAGAACTCGGGCCGTTCGGCAAGCTGATTCGCCCGCCCCATCATGTCGACGAACAACGCCCGCGTCTGCTCCGGCGTGGCCCGCAGTGGATAGACGTAAACGTCGTCGCCGCGTTGCCGCGCTCGCAAGTCGATCACGTCCCGCTCGTCGGCCACCACGTACATGATCTCGAACTCGTTGAGCATGCCCTTCACAACGCTGTAACTCTCACCGCGCTCCTTACGAATCTCTACCGACACGGCCAACCGATCGCCGTCGCGCATGCCAAAGCTGACCATCGTGTGCGCCAGTCCAGACATCGCCTGAAACGGCACCATCACATAATCGACCGACACCAGGTCGTCCAAATGCACGACGCGGTCGTAATAATCGACAACGTATTCGTCCGCGGAAAGATAACGACAGTTTCGCACGTTCCGCACCAGCACGCCGTCTCGCCCGATCGTCGCCGTCGGCAACACCGCCTGATCCGGCGACCAAACCCGCTCATTCGATGGCACGAAACGAGAGACCGGGTTCTTCGGCGCGGTCATCACGGAAGTGCATCCGATCGCCGAGCCCACCGCGCAGCATAATGCGACAGTCAGCGCGGTCGGCGATACGTAGCGAAGCGCAAGGCGCATAGCAGCCGCTGGAAATCGCAAAGTACGATCGGCCGCGGAAACGTTGACGCCGCGCGAAACGAACCGCGGCGACGCGGCTATGAACGGCCGGACCGGAGACGTGAACGCGGAATAACTACCGATTTGGCTCTCCGACGGCAAGGCCGATGGGCGACGCGCTGCCCGCACCGCGCAGCACGTCGGCCGCTGGCAACGGCGGAATCGGAACGCATTGTCGAAAGTTGCGGCGGCGGGGAAGTTTGGGGGCAAGCCGAGGCGCTACTTCTTCGACGCCTCCACAGCGTGCCCGGCCCCTTTCCAAGCGTAGATGCCACCCGGATGACGCTTGACGTTCGTGTAGCCAAGCTTCTTGGCCCACATCGCCCCGTTATGGCTGCGGCCGCAAGCGGTGAACCCGCAATAGATGACGATTAGCCTTTCCTTGTCGTCGCCGAGCGCTTTAGCGAAGTCTTCCTCGGTCTTGTCGTCTGTCTTCGACACGTCCCATTCGTCCATGTCCTCCTTGGGCAGGCCGAAGTTCACCGCGCCGGCAATGTGCTCTTTGGCGTAATCGTCGGCTGGCATCGTGTCGACGAGCAAGAATTCCGCCTTGTCGTCGATGAGCTTCTTAAGCTCCTCGGTCGTAATTAAATCGTACTCACCGGTCCGAACCTGCCGCGCCAGCGTCACGGCGATCTCCTCCGTTTCGACTTCCCTCCCGAACTTATTCTCGCTGCAGCCGCTCAAGGCAACGATGCAAACGAGCAGCGAAACGCAACGAACACCAAAGGTTTTCGATATCATTCGGAACATCCTCAAGTGAAATCAAGTCCAGGCAATCGCTTCTGGCTCGTTGGCCTTCGGTTTCCACACGAACAGCCCAACGTGCGCCACACGCACGACGCAACCCATTCGCGAACGCTTCGTGCGCAAAGCTCGGTGACGGAGGGCACGCCGGACGAAGGTCGCCGACTCGCCCTGCTCAACATTGAGCCAAACGACGCACAATCTTGGGTCGCGCAAGCGCGGCTCGAAGAAGTCGCGGTCCCGGCTGAAAAACGTAGCGTATCCCGCGCGCCGCATCACGGCAAGCAGAGCCGAGTCGCTCAGCCCGCTGCGGCCAAACGCCTCTTGGACGCTCACCGCGCGTATTCGCCACGAGCGAAGCAATCGAAGTTGATTCGCAACGATGTTCTCGTCGAGAAGGATCATCGCCAACCCGACTACGCAGAAACCACGTCCGACGGCGCCAAGAACGCTTCCCGCGCCAAACGCACGGCTTCGCCTATTGCCGCAACCGAGATGCGCCCATCCCACTCATCGACGATGGCCTCCCAAGCCATGCCCGTCGCCACTTGCTCCAAAACGTCGGCTACGAGAATCCGCGTGCCGCGAAACGTTGGCTTTCCGTGGCAGATTTGCGGATCGGAAACGACGTATCGACCGATCGTTTTCTCTTCGGACATAGCAGGACTCCAGGCAACGCCGGTTGACAATTCACGCGCTCGCCGCGTCAATCCTCAATCCTCAGCTTAATCTCATCCGAATTCGCCTTCAACTCCGGCGCGTACATCGCCGAAGCCCGCGTCGGCAACGCACTAAACGTTCCCGGAATCTCCGCCCGCATCTTGTAAGCGATACTATGCTTCCCCCGAGCGAGCTTGCCCAGGAACAGCGCCACGCGATTGTCCCGCAGCTCGATATACGCCGGCAAGCCCTTGCCGCCATAGCCGCTCCGCACGTCGTACGGCTCGCAGCCGGCCGCCTTCATGTCCTCGAACAAGATGTACTCGTAATCGTTCTTGCTCTCGATCTCCAATTCGATCTCCAGCAAGTCGCCGCTCTTCACGGTCGCCAAATTCTCCAGCGGCACGCGTTCGTACTTCTCGACCTTCTGGTCGACCGCCTGACCACGCGAGCCGGCCGCCTTGATGCTCTTCTCCACGCGGACCAACTTGTAGTACCGGCGTTCGACCTTGATTTCCAGACCCGCCTTCGTAATCGGGTCTTCTAGCGTGAAGTTCGTCAGATAGCCGTTGTAATACAGCGGCCCGCTCCCCTTCTTCTTTAGCTCGATCTTGTAACTGCCCGACCGCACGTCCGTGCCCGTCAGCACGAGCTTGTTGTCGAACGTGAACAGATTCTCCGCCGTGATCCGCACGTCCTTGGCTTTCTTACCGTCGACCCACACCTCGACCGTCATGTCGGGCCGGCTCTCCCCGCTGGCCTTCAGATAATCGGCCATCGCCTCGATACACAGCGACGTATCGCGCGTCGAGTTCCAATACGTCGAGTGCTTGCGATTGTTGAGCAGGTACTTGACCAGCCCAGAAGCCGTCTTGCTCTTCGCGTCAGTCTTGGCGAGCAGCTTCAGGTAATACGCCATCGCCTCGTTCTCGCTGCCGTACCAGTACCACCAGTAATTGTCGGCCGGCAACTTGAGATACGCCGTCTGATTCTCGTCGTCGTGAACGACGTACTGGCTGATGTTCTCCATCACCACGGCCAGCTTGTCCTTCTCGCCAAGCGTATGGCACGCCAGCCCGAACAACGCCTTGGCATACACGGCCAGCTTCACGCGGTCGCGGTCCAAAAAGCCCAGCATGTCGGCATTCTTCACGCCCGCGTCCGTCAGCACCATGAACACGAACGCGTCGATTTCGTCGGCCCGATCCTTCCAAGGTTGCGTCTTGCTCGGCGCGTTCTTGATCTTCTGCACCTGTGCGCTCTGATAGTTCTCCAGCCACTTCACGCCCCGCTCCAACATCCCTGGCACGAGCGCCACGTCACTGGCCTTGGCCACTTGCAGGCCATGCACGACCACCGCCGTCGTATGCGGCGTGCTCCGTTCGTAGTACCCACTGAACCAGCCCCAGCCGCCGACGGTTAGCTGCATCTCGGTCAGTCGATCGACGCCATCCTTGACCATCTTCTTCACTTCGTCGATGTCGAACACCGGGTTGCGGTCGAACCGCTTCCAACCCTTCGCCCGCTCGACGTCGTCGCCGATTTCCTGCGCGTTGAGATTGGTCCGCTTCTCCTGAATCGCCTTCAGGTCGAGCTTCATGTCGAGCAATATCTTCTGCGTAATCACTGTGGGCAAAAAGCGATTGAGCGTCTGCTCCGTGCACCCATACGGATATTCCGCCAGATACGGCAGCGCATCGACCATCGCCCCGGCCAGCGTCGGCGAATAACGCACTTCCAGCCGCGACTGCTCCGGCCGCCGCTCCTCAGGCACGCGGACGATAAAGCTGCCCGCCGCTTCGTCCGCGCGGATCGCCCCCGAGTACGACTCGGTTTTGGCGATGCCGTGAACGTAAACCGGGAACGTCATCTGCGTGGCGTCCGACTCCTCGTCGGTGAGCGCCTGCATCTGGATCGTCGCTTCGCCTTCGCGGATCGCCCGCACGCGCCAATCGACGCGCCGCTCGCCGCCGGCCTTGATGCTCACCAAGCGCGTCAGCTCGTCCAGCGGCGCGAGCACGTCGCCGTCGAGCTTGAGCACGACCTTAATGTCCTTGTCCGTCTTCAAATAGTTATGCACGTTGGCCGACAGCACGACCTCGTCCTTCTGCACGAAGAACCGCGGCGCTTGCAGTCGGACGATGACGTTCTTCCGCGTGATGACCTCCGTCGACGCCTCGCCCACGCGCGCGCCGTGGCCAATCGACCACACCTTGCACTTCCACGTCGTGAGATTCTCCGGCATGTCGAGCGAAAACTCCGCCACGCCGTCGCTGTTGGTCACCACCGCCGCCGCCCAATAGGCCGTATCGGCGAAATTCGTCCGCACCGCCGGCGTCGTCAGGTTCGGCCCTGCTTCGCCGCCCGATTTCCTATCCTGACCCCGGTATAAGTTGCCCTGCGCGTCATCCTTCGCCAAGCTAACCGACGGACTTTCGGCCGCAGCCGCTTCCGCCATCGGCTCGCCAGGCCTGCCACCGCCGGCACCCAGACCACGCGCGCTAAAAGTAGCGGTTCGCCGTTTCGCCCCGTCCTGATCCACCCCCGAGTCGTCGGCCAGTTCATCCGCCACCGACGCCCCGAACACCCCCAGATCGCCCATGCCCGCCTCGCCGGGCGGCACGATCGTATGGATGTATCGCGTCAGGTTGTGCTCGACGTAACTGTGATAGTGCCGCCGCCACGCCCAGAAAAACTCCTTAATGCCCGGCACGTTCGTCCCGCCGGAAATGTACTCGACCGCCTTGTCGTACATCGATATCACCGTCGAGCCGATAAACGGCCGCCCGTCCAGGTCGGTCAACTTGACGACGAACTTCGCTTTCTCGCCCGGCTTATACTCCTCGGCCGACGGCTTGATCTCGATGTTGGCAATCCGCTTCTCCGGCGGCACGACGATCTCCTTCGCCTCGCTGAACACGCGACCGCCCGCCACCGTCACCGCCTCGAGGAAGAAGTTTGGCATGTCCCCCTTGGCGATTTCGATTTCCTCAATGTGGCTCTTGCCGGCCATCTTAATCAGCTTCGGCGGCGGGCAAACGCCATTGATCGGCCGCATGAACAACAGCACCGTCCCGCCCGCGCGGTTCGTGTTGATTTGCAGCTTCACCACGTCGCCCGGTTGATACTCCCGCTTGTCCGGGATCAGTTCCAAATCGTTGAACCGCAAGTCGCCGCCGTCGAAGCCCTGCCCGATCACGGTGAACACGTATCCACCTTCGATGCGGTTGCCCTTACTGTCGACGACTTCGTAAGACAGCCGATATTGTCCCGGCTCCTGCATCGTCAGCTTCTGGCTCGCCCGGCCGTCGTCGCCGGTGTTCAATTCCCACTTACCAACTTCCGTTTCGACCGGCTTGGGATCGTCGCCGGCGTACGAAATCTTCAGCAGCCGCAGCGTACCGTCGCCCTTCACCGGCTGAGCGTCGAGCGTCTGCGCGTTGAAGCTCGCTTCGATCGTATCGCCCGTCTTCACGTAGCCGCGATCGATCCACGCGAACACCTTGAACGGTCGCCGCGCCACGAGAATCTCGCCGGAGCCGACGATCGTTCGCCGCGACTGATCGACGACTTCCGCCGTGATCGAATATTTGTGATCCTGATCGCCGTGCACGGCCTTGGCCGGCGCGGTGTCGATCTCGAACTCCAACGTCCCGTCCTTGCCGATCTCCGCTTCCCGCTCGGCGATCACTTCCGGCTGTTCCCATCGCCCGCCGTGCCACCACGGATACGGCCGCATGCAGCCCCACTTCGACCAACCCGGATACCAGGCGTAATCGTACGACCACCACCAATATCCCGGGCCGTAGAACCAATCCCACCGCGCCGAAGGAAACCACTCCGCGCTGTGGCTCGTCCGCAGCACCTTGTACTTCACCTTCGCCTCGGTCACCGGCGACCCGAAGTAATACTTGGCCGTAATCTTCGCCGTCACCTTCTCGCCCAGTTTGACCGGCTCCTTCGGCGCATCGACGATCACCTCGAACTCCGGCTTCTTGTATTCCTCTACGCGGAACGAAAGATTGCCGCCAAAGTCGTTGTCCCCGCCGCGATGCACGATGATCTGGGCGTAATACTGCCCCAGCGTCGCGTCGACCGGCAGCATCCACTCGTCGTGCAATCCCGCGTATTCGTCGAGCGTGTACTTCTTCTCTAGAACTTTCTCGCCCTTGGGATTGTTGATTTTCACGGTCGCCGTGAGTCCGGCGAATTCCGACTTGTCCTCCGGCGCATCGTATCGCGCCCGCCCCGCCCAAAAATTGAACTTCACTGGCTGAGCCGGCCGATAGACGGGCCGATCGCTGATGCCGAAAATCTTCTTCTCGTTGTACGCCCCGTCCTGATAACTCGCGTACCACACATTGCCGAACCCGAGATACGAAAACCGCCCCGCATCCGTCCTGGCGATAATCAACCACTGATGATTCTGCGGCAACCGATTCCCATCCAGCCGCACCTGACCTTCGCCGCTGCTGAACTCCGCGAAGTTCTTGACGTCGATTTCGTAACGCTTCGTGTTTTGCACGTACCGCTGCCGATAGCCGAAAAACTCGACGTTCGCCTTAGCGATCGGCGTTCCGCTCGCCGAGTCGGCCACGTAGTACATCGTCTGGCCTTGGATCGGCTTCTTCACGATCGCCGTATCCGCGATCCACAGCACGATGAAGTTTGTGTTCCCCTTCGCGTCGCCACCGTCTGCCGTCCTGCCGTCGGCCATCTTCGCGCGAACCAGATACGCCCCCGGCTTTTGCAGCGGCGTAGTCACCGTCAACCGCTTGTCGTAATGATTCTCGCGCGGTTCGAGGTCCAGCTTCCACTCGGCCACCTTCTCGCCGATGTATTTCTTCTCGTCCTTCTGCACCAGCCGATGGCCGATGTTCTGAATGTTGAGCTGTTCCCATTCCAGCCGCTCCGGCCGCGTCTTGATGTACGCCTTCACGTCGTCGAGCAGCTTGTCGACCAACACCTCGTGGGCCTCGAAGCTCACCTGCTTGCCATTGCGAAAACGATAGTCGAACGTAGTCCCCTTGCCCGCCACGGTCGGCTCGCCCGGCTCGAAGCGGCCCCAGTTCCCCACGATCTGATCGAGCCGCTTTTGCCGCCACTCGTGATCTCCCTTGCCGTACTCCTCGATCGCCCGCCGCCAAAGCTCGGCCGCCTTCGGATACTGTCGCCGGTTCTCGAAAATCTGGCCAAGCTGCGTCAAGCTTCCTTCGCAGTGTGTGTCCTTGCCCGCATCCGCCACTTCGCGATAGATCTTTACGAAGTTGAATTCGTCCGGCAGCTTGAACCGCTTGATGCCGTTGGCCAGCTTGGCGATCGTCTCGCCCTCGCCCAACGTATGCAGCGCATACGTGCCGCTCTCGTCCTTGTCTTCGTCGTCACCTTCCGCATCGTCGCCATCCGCCACGCGGCCAAAGATCCGCCCGTAGTAGCCCATCGTCTGCACGCCGAACTGGCCGAATAGAAAATCGGCAAAGTGCTTGCGAATCTCCGTGCGTCGATTCGGCGCGATCTCGGCGGCCTGTTCGAGCAGCCATCGCCATCGCTCGCCGTCCGTCGCGGCCGCTTCCCAACTCTTCGGCGTCTGGTGATAGACCGGCTTCCCCTCTTCGTCGACCGGCGCTCCGGGATACGCTTGCCCATAGCGGGTGTAGCGATAGCCTTCGTCGTAGTCCGGCAGCGTCGACAGATCGGTCAACACCTGCAACCGCCAGGCGTCGTAGTGCCCGCGGTTGTTGACCAGCATGCCGGCGAAATCGAACAGATACTGCGAAGCCGCCTGCTTGTCGTCATCGGCCCGCGCCGCCATCATCCCCTGTTGCATAAGCTGCATCGCCCGGGCGCGATCCCGCTCGGTCGAGTTCACGATCTGTCCGCCGCCGCGATGATGCCCCCGCTCGAACTTGCCGGCAATGATGTAGCCGAACTGCGGCTGTTGGAACAACGTCTGCGCCGCCGTCCTAAGCAATCGCCAGTTCTTCCCATGCGCGGCAATCACGCCCTCGCGCAGCTCGTCGATCTCCTTCTGCCGACCAAGCTGATTCAGACACTGCAGCGCCTGCGTCAAATCCGATCCCACTAACTTCTCGTCGTCGGCCGGATCGAGGGCCAGCTTCCGATAGATATCGTAGGCATCCTTGAAATTGCCCTTGTCGAACGCCGCCTTGGCCGTCGTCCGCTGATCGACCGGCGACGCTTCCTCCGAGATCACGACGGACACCGCCGCGATGGCCAGGAAGACGGACAATACGAAAACCTGGCGCGACGCGCCCGTAACTTGTTTGCGAGTCATGAGATTCGATCCAGCAAAGTTGATGTGGCCGATCCGCGCGACGATCCAAATGGCGACGCGCCATCGGCCAAGTTCGATGCGTGAGTGTTCCGTGAAGTGTTCCGCGAAATGGAGCCGACGTGGGCGGAGCCACGAATCGCTCGGTCAGCGCCGGCCAGGCAAGCAGCTAACGCATTGCAGCGTTACAGTTTACGGCCGCCGGCGAACCGCAGTCGAGTTCAACTCGACGCCGGTTTCCGCCAACCCACAACATGGTAGACGACGGCCAAATGCCAAAAGTTCCCAGCCACATTCGGCCAATACCGCCCAAAAATTGTACGCCATACTCGTCGCCAGCCGCCGCAAGGCCGCCACGGCCCGATTCGACGCGACATCATGCCCCTACGCCGCATACCTCTACGCCGCGAACCGGCTCTGATAAATTGCAACCTACCCGCCGCACGGAAGTTAACCGCTAAGCCGCAAAGACGCAAAGAATCGCCCATTTTGGGCGCTCTATGATTTTCTCCGCGCCTTTGCGCCTTTGCGGTTACTCTCCGGTTTGGCAACGCCAATCGCCGCAACTCCCCACCGACATTCCACCGCCATGAACCCCCAAACGCTCGCCAAGCTCGCCAACTTCGACACCCCCACGATCTGCAACGCCATCGAGCTGTTCGACGTCCGCCCCCGCAACGCCGGTTACATGGATGGGCGAATCCGCGCGGCCTTTGGGCAGTTGCCGCCGATGGTCGGGTTCGCCGCCACCGCATCCTTCCGCAGCGACGCCCCGCCCACCGGCGGAGACGCTTACGGCTCGATGGAATCGCAAGCCGAGCGTTTCGCCGCCCTCCCCGGCCCGGCCGTCGTCGTGTTTCAAGACCTCGACGATCCATCCGTATCGGCCACGTTCGGCGAGGTGATGTGTTCCGTCTACAAGGCCTTCGGCTCGTCCGGCCTCATCACCAGCGGTGCCGGCCGCGACCTGCTCCAAGTCCAAGCCCTCGACTATCCGGTCTTCACCGGCGGCACGATCTGCTCGCACGCCTACTGCCACATCCTCCACGTCGGCCTACCCGTTCGCGTCGGCGGTCTCGTGGTCAGCGAAGGCGACCTGCTACACGGCGACGCCAACGGCGTGACGAACATCCCCATCGACATCGCCGCCGAAGTCGCCGACATCGCGGCCGAATTCGTCGACGCCGAATCCATCGTCCTCGACTACGTCCGCTCGACCGCCGAAAAAAAAGTCGCCGAACTAACGGCCCGCCGCAAAGAGTTCGCGGCCGTCGTCAAAAAACTAACCGACCGCGTTCGAAGGTCGCCGCGGTAACCCGTTCGTCGCTAGGTAACAAGCAGGATTCTTTACCACGGAGGACACGGAGGGCACAGAGGAAATACAAAAGGCAGAACGAAGAATGCAATTGCTGTATAAAGCGGCCGCCGACTCACACTCGTATTCTCGTAAGTCGATCTGCACTTCGAATTCACGAATTTCCCCTCTCCGTGTCCTCCGTGGTTAAAGAACCAGCGCAACACCGCGAAACAATGTCCGACTGGCAACCAACGGCAACCTGGGAAACGCTTCTGCGGCGTGCGAAACTCCTACGCGATCTCCGCAAGTTCTTCGACCAGCGCAGCTTCATCGAGGTCGAAACGCCGCTCCTCTCCAGCGAAGTTCTCGTCGAGCGGCATCTCGACCCGCTCTCCGCGGTCCTGTTCGACGACTCGCAAGAACCGGCCGCCGGCCGACGCATGTTTCTGCAAACCTCGCCCGAAGCGCACATGAAGCGTCTGCTGGCCGCCGGTGCCCAGGCGATCTACCAGGTCACCCGCTCGTTCCGCGGCGGCGAACGGGGACAACGGCACAACCCCGAGTTCACCATCGTCGAGTGGTATCGCCGCGGCGACACGATGATCGACGGCATGACGCTACTGTCCGACCTCTGCGAAGCATTGCTAACGCGCGGCCCGGCCGAACGCATCTCCTACGGCGACGCATTCCGCCAGCACGCCGGCGTCGATCCCTTTACAGCCGACACGAGCGCACTGGCCGCACTCGCCGCGGCACGCGGACTAGCGCTCTCCGCAGACATCCGCGCCCATCACCGCGACGAACTCCTCAACGTCCTGCTGGCCGAGCTGGTCGAACCGCAGCTCGGCAAGCAGCAACCCACGATCCTCTATCACTACCCGGCCAGTCAGGCCGCCTTCGCGATAACGACCCAAGGTCGACCGCCCGACCAGGCCCAACGCGTCGCCGAGCGCTTCGAACTGTACGTAGACGGCCTCGAACTCGCTAACGGCTATCACGAACTAACCGACGCCGACGAGCTACAGCGCCGCATGGGCGTGGCCAACGACCAACGCCACACCGACGGCAAACCAACCCTTCCCCCGGCCCAACGACTGCTCGCGGCGATGCGATCCGGCCTGCCAGACTGCACCGGCGTCGCCCTCGGCTTCGACCGCCTCATCATGGCCGCCACCGGCAGCCGAAACATCAACGACGTGCTCCCCTTCGCCACCGACCGGGCCTAAGCCAACGCTCCCACGCCAACGCTCTCCCGTCACCGTGTCGGCATCGGCGGCGTACGATCTCGCGGAAAATGCCGTCCCCCGCCAGAGCGTCGCACTGTCAAGGGATAAATCGCTAGTCTATGCGATTTTCGTTGACTCACGGCACCAATGCCGTTAAAGTTTGCCCGAACTACGCCGTCGACGAACCCAATTACTGCCGGGACGTGGCGATTCGGTGTCGCCGTGGCACGCGCCACCGGTGCTGTCGTCGTCGGTTTTCAGTAGCGGCTGCACGGGCAATGATCGCCAGATCACCGCACCGCCGCGGAACATTGAATGAGGAACTTCGTGAATATGAGACAGCACGGAGGTTGCCGTCCGTCGAGCGCGAGACGGACTTGGCAACCGCGATTCGAACAACTCGAACAACGCGCGATGCTTGCGGCAACGGCCGAACTCGCCTGGACATCGTGGACGGTGGCAAAGTCGATCGGGCCGATATTGCCTCCATCACTGACCGCCCTCGCCGTGCCGCGACAGCCGACAGCAATGATCGGCGCGGCCGCCGGCATCGTCGCCCAGGGTACTGCGCCAGCCACGGAATCTGCGCATGGGCCAATCCAGGCCAGCGATCCGACTGCGTCCTCCATCCGCATTCAGCACGACACAATTCCGAATTTCGTTCTCAGCCCAACGAATACGACCGTGGCCAGCGGCAACTGGTCGGACCCTGGCATTTGGTCGGCCAACCGCGTGCCGGGCAATGGCGACGTCGTTCAAATCGGCGCGGGAACGGTGGTCGAATACGCGACGACGAGTACGGCGTCGATCCAGGCGATCGGCATCAATCCCGGCGCCGAGTTGCGATTCAGCATCAAGGTCGACACGAGATTAAACGTCGGCACGTTGATCGTCTTCGAGGGCGGCTCGCTGCGAATCGGCCAACCAGCAAGCCCCATCGCCGACGGCGTCAAAGCCGAGGTCGTGTTCGACGGAAAGTGGCTCAACACCGAATCCGATCCAAACCAATACGGCGTTGGGCTGCTC
>JAJDEG010000132.1 GCA_029259895.1 Planctomycetota bacterium | reverse complement strand
CTGAAGCCTCTTCCTCAAGCCTCAGGTCTCAAGCCTCAAGCCTATTACGCGACCAGTTCAGGAAGGTGCGACGTCGCCAGGGTTTCGTTGGCGAGCATCTCGATGATTTGCTTGGCGAACAGATGGCAGTGCTTGCCCGTGCGGGCGGTGACGAGGTCATCGTCGACGACCACGTCTTGATCGACGAACGTCGCGCCGTAGGCGATGGCGTCGCCGTGCAGGTTGTTGTGGCAAACGAGCCGGCGGCCACGGACGAGCTGCGTGGCCGGCGCGACGAGCCACAGGCCGTGGCAGATGATGCCTTTGAGGATGTTGTTGTTGGCGAACGCTCGTTTGAGGAATTCGGTGGCCGGCGGCAGCTTGGCGAGGTCTTCGGTGTATCGTAGCCGGTCCGATACCATGCCCGAGGGAACGATGATGGCGTCGAACGTGGCCAGTTCGGCATCGCTGACATTCTCGAACGACTCGTGGCAGTTGAACGGGGCGCGAAACTCGTGGCCTTGGAAGGTGATCGAGTCGTTGCCCCACAGGCGGCTCAAGAAATGGACGTCGGCTCCTTCTTCGGCGAAGCGGAGTTCGTAGTAGAAGATTTCGTTCTCGAAGAAATCGCCTTCGATGAGAACGCCGATTTTCTTGCCGGAAAGTCGCATGAGTTCATCCTCGTGCATGGTGAGTCGTGGGCGATGAATTGGCTGTGGGGCAGTTTGTATTCAGTTTGTAGGGTGGGGCGAAGGAATGTGTGGCCCACCGGGTTGTGCTGGTTACTTGCTTGGCGTCCGTTAGTTCTTCTCGCGGTTCTTGGTGGGCCTCACTTCGTTCGACCCACCCTACTTTGGATTCGCTCGGCTATTGGCCGCAGCGGACGCCGATCATCTCCGGGTGGACGTTGCCTTCGAGCAACACGTCGAGCAGGAACGGTCCGTCGTGGGCGAGCGCTTGCTCGATGGCCGGTTCGATGTCCTGTTGCGTCGCCACGCGCACGGCCGCCACGCCCATCGAGCGAGCCATCTCGGCGAAGTTGATCTCGGGTTTCGACAGATCGAAGCTGAGCGGGAAGTCGTGCGCGGCGATGCCTTGCTCGTGCCAGTAGGCCGCGATGTTCAGTTGCAGCAGCCGGTACGATCGGTTGTTGCAGACGACGAACTTGGCGGCCACGTTGTGTCGAGCGGCGGACCACAGCGCTTGAATCGTGTACATCGCGCCGCCATCGCCGGTAAAGCCGAACACGGTCTTCTCCGGCATCGCCAGCTTCGCGCCGATCGCGCCGGGAATGCCGACGCCGAGCGAGCCGCCGCGGGTCTGAAAGAAATGCCCCGGCGTCTTCGGCGGACAGTACCGCGTGAGCGCCGGCGAGTTGGTCAGGGCTTCGTCGAAGATCACCGCGTCAGCCGGAAGCTTTTGCGACAACACTTCCATAAACCGCGAAAAATGCAGCGGCGTGGCGTCGCGATTCTTCTGGTCCGCGGCGAACTCGACTTCGCGCGTGCGGTGTTTGGCCTCGGCCAATGTGGCGGTGCGAGCCTGCGCGGATTGCTGCTGTGCCGGCGTGAGCGCGGACTTCAGGATTTCGGTCAAGCGGGCAAGCGTCGTCTTCGGGTCGCTCACCAAGCCCAAGTCGACCGGATGGTTCTTGGCGATCTCGTAGGCGTTCAAGTCGATATGGATCGACTTCGAACCGGGCGCGAAGATATCGTCGAGCGACGGGAACACCTCGGGCAGCATGTACGTGCCGACGATCAGGTTCACGTCGCCGCGATGCGTGATCGGGCGGCTGGCCTCGGCGAACATGTGGCCCGTCGAGCCTTGATACAGCGGGTGATCGAAGCTCATGTTCAACTCGCCCGCGTCGACACTCCACACTTCCGCGCCGAGTTGTTCGGCCACGGCGGCCAGTTCCCCATGGGCCTGCGAATAGGCCACGCCATCGCCGACGAAGATCATCGGCTTGACGGCCGCGGCGAGCATCGTGGCGGCTTGTTTCAAGAGTGCTTCGTCCGGAGCGACACGTGTAGAGGGAATCGACGTCGGGCGAATCGGCTCGGCCGCGAACTCATCGAGCACATCCTGCGGCAGGCAGACGTAGACCGGACCCATCGGCGGCGTGGCGGCGATCTTGATCGCCCGCCGCAACACGCGGAGCGTCGACGCGGGGTCGGTGACCATCGTCGCCCACTTGGTGACCGGCTTGGCCATCGAAACGAGGTCGGCGGCCATTTGTGCGTCCATCGCCTGATACTTGACGCCGGCATCGCCGCCAAGCACGACCAGCGGAGCGTGGCCGCGATAGGCTTGATACAACGCACCGATGGCGTTGCCCAAGCCGGGCGAACTGTGGATCTGCACGACCGTCGGCTTCTGCGTCGCGCGGGCGTAGCCGTCGGCGATCATCACCGCCACGGTTTCTTGCAGCGTGAGGATGTAGCGCAGGTCGGGGTATTCCCACAGCGCGTCGAGGAAGCCTTGCTCCACCGTGCCGGGGTTGCCGAACATGTACCGCATGCCGTCGGCGCGAAGCTGTTCAAGAACCGCATAACGGCCCGTCTTGCTTCGCGAACGCGCCTCGGAAAGCGGTATCGTCGAACACAATTCGGCCGGCGCGTCGATCGTGGCGTCCAGGGCAGTCGAAGTCATCGCGGTTCTTTCTGGCGGAACGGTCTATGGGCAACAAAGCGTCGTTCGCTAACCACAGAGGGCACGGAGGTCAGCACAGAGGAACACCGAGGAAAGGCAAGGGATAGATTGTGAATCGACGACGATGAACGACGAACGAGGCCCAAGCCGTTTAGTCGCACCACGTTCATCGCTCTTCGTTAATCATTCATCCCTTATCACCACTCCGTGAACCTCTGTGCTCCGCCTCTGTGAACTCTGTGGCTAAGTAACCAACTCACCATCGCGGGCCGACTACCAGCCGTAGCGCGTGACGCCCTTTTCGAGCACGTCGACCAGCACGTTGCCGCATTCGCGCGACGAGGCCGTCGAGCGGCTGGTGATGAACGGGTAGTCGACAATCACCGACGTTTCGTGGCCGACGTTGCCGATGAACTGGCCTTCCGGGCCGACGGCGTCGCGGAGGATGAACTCCAGCGGATAAAACGGCGTGCCGAAGTTGACGTAGCCGTCGCCAAAGCCCTTGTTCGTTCCGTCCGTAGAGTGCGGGCCTTCGAAGCCGGTGCCGTCGAGATAGTCGTAGTCGATCGGATGGCCAGTGACCCGGCGACCGGCGATCAGGCTCCGCTTCTCGCGAATATCACGAGCGAACGCCAGGCAACTAACGCCGTAACACTCGGCGGCGATCGGTTTGTTTAGTTTGGCGAAGCCGAGCACCAGATCGTGGACGCGGCTGTTGTTCGCCAGGTCGACCAGCGCGCCGCTACCGCCGACGATGACCAGCGCGTCGTACTTGGTCAGCTCGTTGGCCGTAATCGTATCGACCTTCTTGTGATAGGCCTCCATGTCGCGAAGGTACGTCGGCGAGCTGGGATACGCCCGCTGCGGGAACCACTGCTTGAGGCTCTTGGGCGAATCGGTGCGGCCACTCTGCGTGAAAGTGCGGACCTTTTCGGCCATCTCGGCGGACGTCACGCCGCGACCCAAAGGCGGGTCGACGTACTTCGGGTCCATGCTCACGGAGAGCGCGGTCGGCTTCTGTCCGGTCGGCGTGAGGAACTCGACCTTGTAGCCGGCCTGATCGCACGCATCGAGCGGGCCGATCAACTCTTCGCCCCAGAAACCCCATTCGGAAACGAGGAACAGAATATTCTTCACGACGTTTCTCCAGCTAGACGGTGAGTTTGAGCCGATCGCGCGATCGGCGGCGAATGAAATCGCAGGAAGGATACGCAGGTAGGAGTTGAAGGCGGGCGGCGGCGTAGCGAGCCGTAAGCACGCCACGCCTGCCGAGCAAACGTAGCTTCCGATTCGCGAGCAACCGCCGGCCGCTACGTTCGATTTCGCGCACTCCCGGCGGTTCGCGGGCCGGCGTCATTCGTGTGGTTCCGAATGTGCGGACAAATGGGCCGGGAAATAACCACGGAGGCACGGAGATCGCGGAGGAAATGCAAATGGTGAATCGAAAAATGACCACTTGCGTCGCAAGCAGCAATTGCGGTCGTCATCGAGAATTCCTGGTATCTGCCTTTCCTCCGCGTCTCCGTGCCTCCGTGGTTCAATCCGCATTCGCCCACGCAGAAAGTGGTACGCAGGCAGAGTCGCGACGTTTTCGCGTTCTATCTTTGCTGTGACCACGTACCCACATTAGGAGACGCGAATCATGCCCACGTTAGCCACGCAAGCCGCGCCGCTATTGACGGCCGAAGTCCAGCAGCTCGCCGCCGATTGGTACCAGAAGCTTGACGTCCACGCGCCGCTGGTTGAGCTTCTATCGCTTATCGACGAAGAAGCGGAGATGAAGTTTCCGGAAGCCACGCTCCGCGGCGAAGCTGAATTTGAAGGCTGGTACGAGCGCGTGATTCGCATTTTCTTCGACGAAGTCCACACGCTCAAGACCGTCGACGTCACGCCGACAGACGCCGGAGCGGACGTGAAGGTCGTCGTCCACTGGGAAGCCAGCGTCTGGAATCCGCCGGCCGCCAAGAGCCAGCGGATCAAGCTCGACGCGTATCAGACGTGGAAGGTCCGCCGCTCGCCAATCGCCGGCAAGCCAATCATCGCGACGTACATCGTCGACGAACTGAAGTACGACGCCGACTCGGCCAAGCTTTAGTCCAACGAAGAATGAGTCGGTTGCGTTCTTAACGCAGAGACGCAGAGATATCGCAAAGGACGCAGAGAGAATGCAGGTAATTGGATGAGCATCGCCCCTTTAGGCATTTCCTCTCGGCGTTCTCTGCGACATCTTTGCGTCTCTGCGTTGAAAAATAACGAACTCAACATTGCCAACGACTGACATTGCTGTCACTTCACGCTCAATTGGAGATTCTCGAAATGACGACCGCGACCGCCAACGCTACGAGCAACGTGCCGGACACCAAGCTCGGCCGGCTCTACGAAGAGCACATCCGGCTGATTCTCGCCAAGGACATCGAGGCGATCCTCGATCAATACACCGACGACGCCGTGCTGATTAGCAGCTTCGAGAAGAAGCCCCGCTACTTCCGCGGCCGCGATCAGCTTCGCGAACATTTCCAGGGCATCCTCGGCATCCAAGGATTGGAATCGAAGATCGCCTTCTGGGCCGAAACGCAAACGCCCGAAACGCTGATGGTCGTCGAAGCGATCACAATGCAGACCGCCGACGGCGACGCCAACATGCGGTTCGCCGACAGTTGGGTACTCCGCGACGGCAAGATCGCGATTCACTTTGCCGGCATGACGCAGTATCCGGACGGATCAGTCGCTTAGCGAATTCGATTCACGTACTTAACCACAGAGGGCACGGAGGACACGGAGGACATTCGAAATGCAGAATGAAGAATGACACATGTAGTGCGGCGACTTAGACGCGCCGCTGGGCCTACGCTTCTTTTTTTGCATTCTTCATCCTTCATTTCTTTCTCTGTGTCCTCCGTGTCCTCTGTGGTTAAGGAACCAACCTCACCATTCCAAACCAATCGACGGGTGCCATGAAATACAAATTGCTCGGCCGTAGCGGCCTGCGCGTGTCGGAACTCTGTCTCGGCTGCGCCACGTTCGGCACGAACTGGGGCTCGATCGGATCGGACAAGCAAGAATCGGGCCGCATCTTCGATGCCTTTGTCGAAGCCGGCGGCAATTTCTTCGACACGTCCAATCGTTATCAGGAAAGCCAGTCCGAGGAATTCCTCGGCACGTTCATCCAGAGCGACCGCGATCGCCACGTGTTGGCCACCAAGTATTCGCTATTCGATGGTTTTTCTGACGGCCGCGACCCGAACGGCTGCGGCAACCATCGCAAGAACCTGATCCGCTCCGTCGAAGGAAGCCTCAAGCGGCTTAACACCGACTACATCGACCTGCTGTGGATTCACATCTACGACTACACGACGCCGATCGACGAAATCCTGCGGGCGCTCGACGATCTCGTTCGTCAAGGCAAGGTGCATTACGTCGGCGCGTCGAATTTTCCCGCCTGGTGGATGGCAAAGGCCAACACGCTGGCCGATTTCCACGGCTGGTCGCCGTTCGTCGCCACGCAACTCGAATACAGCATCACCGAGCGGTCGTGCGAGCCGGAATTTCTGCCGATGGCTCATGAGATGGACATCGCGCTCGTTGCCTGGTCGGCGCTCGGTGGCGGCATGGCGACCGGCAAGTACAACCGCGGCGGATTAGACAACACCATTCCGCAGCGGCTCGTCGACGAGATCGACCCGGCCAAGCGGCACTACTGGCATGCCATGACCGAACGCAACCTCGGCATCATGGAAAAGGTGAACCGCGTCGCCGATCGCATCGGACGCCCAACGGCGCAGATTTCCCTCCGCTGGTTGATGCAGCAACCGGTGGTGACGATCCCGGTCTTCTCGGCCCGCACAGTCGAACAGGCCAAGGAAGACCTCGGCTGCGTCGACTTCGAGCTGTCGGCCGAAGACATGCGCGAATTGACCATCGCCAGCCAACCGGCCGTCAGCTCGATCATGCCCGGCGTGGGCGCGTATCCGTATCCGATGCTGGAATACGGTAGCCCCGCACTGCCCGAGTTCTATTCGCGGTTTCTGCTGTTCGGCGAGGTCGAGGAGAAGATCGTCAATCATCGACGGCTGCTGCCGTATCAGTATCACCGCGAGGCGCAACCGGCCACCACGCCGGCGCCGCAGCCGCTCAAGGCATAGTAAATCTGTAGGGTGGGTCGAACGAAGTGAGGCCCACCAGATTCGCTTTCCAACTCCGACGCCTGACACCCGACCCATGCCCAATACCTTCGACTACATCGTGATCGGCGCCGGCTCGGCTGGATGCGTCGTGGCCAATCGCCTGACCGAAGACCCCGACGTCTCGGTTCTGCTGCTCGAGGCCGGCGGCCCGGACACGAGCGCGGACATTCACGATCCGACCGGTTTCGTCAAGCTGATGCGGTCGCCCGTCGATTGGGCGTACGAGTCGAACGTCGAGCCGGGCTTGGCCGGGCGTCGGATCATGCTCAACCGCGGCAAGACACTCGGCGGCACGAGCGCCACGAACGCGATGATCTTCATCCGCGGCCATCGGCTCGATTTCGATCACTGGAATTACCTCGGCAACGAAGGCTGGAGCTACGACGACGTACTGCCCTATTTCAAGAAGTCCGAGGACAACGAGAGCGGCGCGTCGCAGTTCCGCGGTGCAGGCGGCCCCGTAAGCGTTCGCAGTTACACGTCGTACACCACGCCGTCGCCGGCCGCCCAGGCGTTCGTCGCCGCCGGTCAGGAACTGGGCTTCCGCGGCGGACCCGATTGGGACTTCAACATCGACGCCGCCGACGAGTCGACCGGCTTCTATCAGTTCAACATCACCCGCGACGGACAGCGGGCCAGCACGGCCGTGGCGTACCTCAATCCGATCCTCGGCCGCGAGAACCTCACCATCGCCACGGGCGCGCAAGTCACCCGAATCCTGCTCGACAACGACCGCGTCGTCGGCGTCGAATACATTCAAAACGGCAAGAAAAACGAAGCTCGCTGCTCCGCCGAAGTCATCCTCTCGGCCGGCGCGTTCGATTCGCCGAAGATCCTCATGAACTCCGGCATCGGGCCCGCCGAGGAATTGCGATCCAAGGGCGTGGAGGTTGCGATCGACTTGCCCGGCGTCGGCCAGAACTTACAAGACCATCTGCTGATGCCGTCGATCTTCAAATGCAAGCGCGAGCAGCCGGTTCCCAAGTTGTTGGCCGAAGGCGGATTGCTCACGAGAACGCGCGGCGGACTCGGCGCGGCCGCGCCCGACTTGCAGATCAACTTCAACGCCACGATCCCGGCGCTCGTGCCGCCGGACTGTCCGAAAATCGGGCCCAGCTTCACGTTCATCACGATACTGGTGCGGCCGCAGAGCATCGGGTATGTGGCCATCGGCGGCAACGATCCGCTCGCCGCGCCGGTGATTCAAGAGAACTACTTGCAGTGCGAGGCCGACCTTCAGGTGCAGCTCAAGGCGATCGAACTTACGCGCACGATGGTGCGGACCAAAGCGTTCGCCGACTTGTACGACGGCGAAGCGCTCCCCGGCCCCGGCACCAGCGAGGCCGAGCTGCGGCAATACGTGCGGACGCACGCCTCGACGATCTGGCATCCCGTCGGCACGTGCAAGATGGGCCGCGATCGCATGGCGGTCGTCGATCCGCAGCTTCGCGTCCACGGGGTCCGCGGCCTCCGTGTAGCCGACGCCTCGATCATGCCGACCATCGTCAGCGCGAATCCGAATGCCGCCATCATCATGATCGGCGAGAAGGCGGCCGACCTAATCAAGGCGACGCCGCCCGGCAGTTCCGCGACCGAGCAACACGCTTCCAACATGCCGCGCACGTGGCGAGCCGAGCGACCCAACATCAACGAAACCGCCACCGCCTGCTAGCGCCTGTCCACTACGCACGGCCTACTATCCACTTCCCCGTGACCCCCGATCCAACACATGACCACCTTCGCCCACGTCGCCCTCAACTGCCACGACATCGCCACGACCGAAGCGTTTTATGCGCGGCACTTTGGATTCTCCCGCGCTCGGGTCGTCGACTTGGGCGAGGGAAAGCAGATCGTATTCCTCAAATCGGGCGAGGTGTACTTGGAACTGTTTCAGGCCGACGCGATTTCGCCCTTCGCCGCGCCGGTAAAGGACGGTCCGACTTGGCCCGGCGTGCGTCACATCGCGTTTGCCGTCAACGACGTCGACGCCAAGCTTGCCGAGATGGGGGGTGAAGCAAAGCTGTCGCTTGGCCCGTTCGATTTTGAAAACTTCATCCCCGGCTGGCGTACGGCGTGGATCACCGATCCGGACGGCAACATCGTCGAGATCACCCAGGGCTTCAAAGACGATGCCGAGGCGATCGCGACTAGCCCGCGCACGGCAACGTCCGATGGACGCGAGGCGGCAACGGCCAGTGCCATGCAAGCTACGTAGTCGCCAACATTGCGACGTTCTACGTAGTCGCGGATGTCGCGACGACGGCGCTCGTATTCTCAACGCAAACTTCTCATTGCGATCTTCTCACCGCGACGGTGATGTCGACGGTGATGTCGACGGTAACGTCGACGGTCGCTGGCGTGTTTGACTTCGGACCGGCGACGATAGTAGAATCGCGAGCGAGCGTGGGCGACGTTCGCGGCGACGTTACCATTGACGTTCGCCGCCGGTTGTCACGTTGCCGAACGGTCGCAAGCGGACGAAGGAAATACGAATGCGCATGCAAGCAGGAATTCTAGGTTTGGTCGTCCTCTTGCTCGTCGCACCGATCGGTCGTGGCGAAGATGTGCTGTTTGAAGACGATTTCAAGCACGGCCTGGCCGCGAAGTGGCAGCCCGTTGGACTGAAAAAGTCCGATTACCGCGTGGTCGATGGCTGCCTGGAGATGCGCGTGCAGCCGGGCAAACTGACGCGCGACACGCCGATGCTCAAAGTGACGCTGCCGTTCGCATCGACGGACACGGTGATCGTTTCGGTGAAAGTGACGCCGGTCGACGACTTCACCGAAAACGGCGAGTTCGCCGGCGTCTATTTGCTCGACGAAACCGGCCGCGAGTTCGCCGCCAAGAAGCAAATCGTCGACGACAAGCTGGTTCTCGCGCCGGGCAATTACGAATTCAAAGGGAAGCCCGGCGAAGAGGGCGATCCTGGGAAATACGAAGTCAAGTATACGGCCGCGACGAAGGAGGCCGGACCGCTGCGAATCGTCGTCGATCGCGGATACGCCCATTTCCAAGTCGGCCCGAACGCCGATGGCAAATATCTGAACTTCTTTCACAGCGCGATCCGCAAGGAGAAGCGCGAACGCGGATTCGGCCTAACGGCCGCCGGTGCTCCGGGCGAGAAAGAGCATTGGGTGCGGTTCGAGGAGTTTCGCGTCTTTAGACGGTGATCTGGCGCGGAACGCGGCGAGCCTAGTATATCTCTTGAGCGAGAATTCCTTGTCGGTCGCGAACGTCTGTGGCGATCTATTTGCCGGAAGCGCCGCTGGCCGTTGATGACTTTGCGAAGACCTTCCGTCGAAACGGCAATTCTTGCCTCTAGAATGCTTGCGGCGGTTCTCGTTCTTGAACTCGGAGTGGCGGAAACGATGAAAGCACTCACGCTCGAGCAGATCAAGACGCCGCTGGTGTTGGAAGAACGTGCTGGCCTAGTGGCCGCGGCCGGTGAGTTGGTGGTGCGGCTCAAGGCGGCGGCGTTGAATCGGCGCGATTATTGGATCACGCAGGGCATGTATCCGGGGATTGAACCGCCCGTGGTGCTGGGTTCGGATGGCGCGGGTGTCGTTTCGCAGCTTGGCTCGGGCGTGGACTCGTCTTGGTTGGGCCGCGAGGTGCTCATCAATCCGGGACTCGACTGGGGCGACGATCAGGCGGCGCAGTCGAGTCAGTTCACGATCCTCGGTCAGCCGCGCGACGGTACGTTCGCAGCCGAGGTTGCCGTGCCCGCGACGCAAGTTCACGATAAGCCGGCGCATCTCGACTGGCGCGAGGCGGCGGCATTGCCGTTGGCCGGAGTGACGGCCTTCCGCTCGCTGTTTTCGCAGGGCGAAGTGCGACGCGGCGAAACCGTTTTGATTACGGGTATCGGCGGCGGCGTGGCGACGATGGCCCTGCAGTTTGCCGTGGCCGCCGGGGCGAATGTGTGGGTCACTTCATCGTCGAGCGAGAAGATCGATCGGGCGGTCGGTTTGGGCGCGAAAGGCGGCTTCGACTATCGCGACGAGGGTTGGGCGAAGGCGTGTGCGAAGTCGGCCGGCGCACCGAGTACGATCATCGATAGCGCGGGGGGCGCGGGGTATGCGTCGCTGGTGAACCTTGCCGCGGCGGGCGGTCGAATCGTCAACTACGGGGCGACGGCGGGACCGCCGGACAAGCTCGATCTCTTCAAAGTGTTCTGGAAACAATTGCGATTGCAGGGTTCGACCATGGGTTCGCCACAGGACTTTGTGGCGATGCTGGCATTTGTCGCGCAACACGCGATCGCGCCGGTCATCGACGCGACGTTTGGTCTGAGCCAGGGCCAGCGAGCGATCGAACTGATGGAATCTTCGCCGCAGTTTGGGAAATACGTGCTGGAGATCGAGTAGCGTGGCGTGCGCGGTGGTTTGCGGTCGGTGGAATTGGCGTCGGTTGGTTTAACCACGGAGCGGCGTGCTAGCGGTGCCGGCGTCTGGTTGGTTTGATCTGGGGCGTGAGGGCTTTGGATTGGAGTCGAGGGCCGATATTTTTTGCCCAGCCGGAAGACTTGCTCAAGTTTGCCAGGCGGTCGGCCGATCTGACGATCAGCGTTCTTGGTGCGCGGCCACGGCCGTGCAGCGCGTGGGGCTATATCCGGAAGCGGCCCTTTGCGTTCGCCCTGGATCGCGTGGCATTCAGAACGACTCGTCCGTTCCGGTTTCTTCGTAACGTCAGTTAAGTATGTCCAAACTTACTCCCGATATTGCGGCCGATGTGCTGGCGGCTTGCCGCGAGAACGCGGGTGAAATCGCCGAGGCGCTTTCGCGCATTCTGGATGCAAAGGCGACCGTCGAGGTCGGCGAAGCGGCGACGTACGAGCAGGATGCGATACCGGCGGACTGGAATGGTCCGGGTCTGTTGATCGCGATGATCGTCGAGGGCGAGTCGGCGATCGCCTTGCTTTGCGAAGGCTCGGGGCTCCTTCCGGAGTGGTACAAGAATCCGGACGCGACGGGCGAGAGCCGGTTGATGACGCTCGCCCAAGAATTCGGGATGTTGTTGCTTCCCGAAGCGTTGATGCCGGACGACTCGAAGGCCGGGCGCGTGGCGAACGTCAGCGAGTCGCTCGTTCGAGGCGCGGCGACGTGGCCGATGTCGTACGTGCCGGTTGAGATTTCGATCGGCGATCGCAAGGGCGCGCTCTACATGGCGTGGCCGATCGGAAAGACGGTCGATCTATTCGACGTGGCGGCGGCCCAGGAAAGCGATGCGGGCGAGGAACCGGCCGCGGCCAGCGCCGCCGACGAACCCGCTGAAGAAGAAATCTCGTACGTACCGTTCTTCGACGGCGACGATTCGTTTCGAGCGCTGCCCAGCTACGCCCGCAGTTTGCTGCGAATCGACCTATCCGTCCGCGTCACTTTGGCCCGCAAACGACAGCGTGCCGACGACATCATCGGGCTCGGTCCCGGCCAGATCATTCAGTTCAACAAGTCGTGCGACGAAATGCTCGACCTGATGGTGGGTCATCAGCGGGTTGCCAAGGGCGAGGCGGTCAAGGTCGGCGACAAATTCGGCCTGCGCATTACTTCCATCGTGCTGCCGGAAGAACGGTTTACGAAGGTCGTCGGTTAGCGGCGGAAGAAACGGCCCGTTGCCGTCCGCCGGTTGATCTTGCGCGGCGGCGTGGTCTATCTTAGAGCGGTGGGCGATCTCCGCACGGTCTGGCCGCTTACAGTGCGCCGTGCTGGCCGCTGCCGTGCCGGCCGCTGCAGTTCCTTTTGCTTCATTGGATGCGCAATGCCGCTAAAACTTCTGCTATTGGAAATGCGTTATCGGCTCGGCGGTTCGCTGCTGACGCTGTTGGCGATCGTGGTCGCGGCGGGGTTGTTCGTCGCCGGGCCGACACTGTTGGCTAGCTATGCACGGCAGACTCGCGACGAGATTGCATCGCACGAGACGGCCACTAAGGCAGAGCTTGCCAGGGTCGACGACGAGACGCGAAAGATCATGTTGCGGCTGAGTTTCAACGTGCGGATCGTTCATCGCGATACCGACGTGACGAGCCTTCTTTCCGATTACGCGGCCGTCGACATGCCGGAGGAGTACGTTGAGCGGCTGGCCACGTCGGAGAGCGTTACGAAGCTTGCTCACCTCGCCGGCACACTGATCCATCCGATCACGCTCGACAACCGCAAGCGAATGTTGATCGGCTTTGCGGACGAAGCCAATCAACCGCACGAAAAGGAAAAGAAGCCGATCGTCTTGGAGATCGCGCCGGGCACAGTGATTTTGGGGCATGAGGCGGGCCGCGGGCGAAAGGCCGACGATACCATCGAGTTGTTGGGAAATAGCTTTCGCGTCGCCAAGGTGCTCGACAAGCGGGATTCGCACGACGACTTAATGGTGGCGCTCAATCTTGCAGACGCGCAAGACGTGTTGGGCAAGCAAGGCCGCATCAACGCGATCTTGGCGATTAGCTGCCGGTGTACGACGGACGATCGCATCGGCGAGATTGCCGAACAGGTCGTTGCCGTGCTGCCGGACGTCCACGTGACGGAGTCGGGCACGCAAGCCGGAGTGCGGTCGGCACAACGCGCGGCGGTTAAG
>JAJDEG010000131.1 GCA_029259895.1 Planctomycetota bacterium | reverse complement strand
TTCGTCTTCGGCACCGACGGCCGCGGGGCCGATACGCTCATCGTCAACAGCGGCGGAGCACGGTCCGGAGATCGAACGATTCAGCCTCGCAAACGCAAACGCTGGCCCAGCGCGCTCTATATGGACGGCCCGGCACTGATGGAGTTCACCATCGACGCGATTCCGCAGCTCGTCGACGCCGTCCTGTCCAAAGGCGAGGCGAAGGAGGCGGACGTCGATCTGTTTCTGTTTCATCAGGCCACGCACAAAATGCTCCAAAACCTCCGCGAGCGGATGTCGTTCTCCATCGAGCGCCTGCCCGAGTGCATGGAATACATCGGCAACACCGTCTCGTCGACGATTCCAATTCTCATCGACCACCTGCGGCGCGAAGGCAAGCTGCGGCCGGCGATGCAGTCGATGCTCGTCGGCTTCGGCGTCGGATATTCCTGGGGCGGCTGCCTGTGGCGGGCGTGAACGAGGCGTAAGGATTGAGGCGTGAGGATTGAGGATTGCGGATTGAGGTCTTATGATTCACGAAACTTCCGTACGTTAGCTCCTCAAGTGGCGCGACGCGGCACGTTGTTGTGGCCGGTCTCCCGACCGTGCCACCGATTGTGGAACAGACTCTAACTCTTGCGGTGGCGCGACATGGCTAAGCACGAAAACAACTTCCCCAAACTCCACAACGCCGCCTGGCCCGGCGTCGTCGGCAAAGGCTCGGAAGACGCCGAGCCATTCATCGAACTCGACACGATGCTCGATCTCACCGCGGCGGCGGAAGTCGACGGCGTGAAGTTCGACGGCGTCGACCTGTTTCTCTTCGCCCCGCACGTCGACATCGACATCTCCGACGACGACCTGAAGAAGCTCGCCGACCGAGTGAAATCGCGCGGCCTCGTGATCGGGTCCGTCGTCGCTCCGGTGTGGCCGCCCACCGGTGGTGGATCGGCGATGGACGAAGGACCAGGCCGCAAGGCGTTTTTGGATCAAGTCCGCAAGGGCTGCCGCATCGCGAAGCGGCTCCGCGACATCGGTGCCCGCCCCTACGGCGTCGTGCGAATCGATTCCGCCAGCGGGCCGGCCGATTGGATCAAAGACCCCGAAGGCAGTCAGCGCTGCATCGCCGAGACGTTTCGCCAGGCCTGCACGATCGCCGAGCAGCACGGCGAACGCCTCGCCGCCGAGGGCGAAATCTGCTGGGGCGGCATGCATAGCTGGCGGCGCATGGTCCAGCTTCTCGAACAGGTCGACCGCCCCGGCACGCTCGGCTTTCAGGCCGACATGGCCCACACGCTGCTCTACCTGATGGGCTACAACGCACCCGAAGACGCGATCCTACCGCAGAACTTCGATTGGAAGGACGAAGCCAAGTTCGACGCGGCCTATCGTCAACTGACCGACGCATTGCGTCCCTGGACGATCGACTTCCACATCGCCCAAAACGACGCCACGGTCCACGGCTCCGGCACGCACGACAAGACCGGCCGCCACTGCCTCCCCAAAGACCCCGGCGGCAAGCTCGACATCACCAAGCGCGCCGGCTATTGGATGCGAGATTCCTACGGCAACGTGCTGAAAAAGTACCAACACGTCTGCTGGGACGGCTGCATGTTCCCCAACGCGATCATGCACGAGCCGCAAACCTGGAACGACATCCTCGCCGCCATGCTCGCCGTCCGCGACGCCCACGGCTGGCAGGAGTGACAGGTGTTGAATAGGTGCTTTCGGCGTGCATTTCCCGCTACGACAGCAAGTCGAAGCTCCTGATTTCCAACGTGACGTTCGCCTGTGTATCATAGGCGAATCGTTCGATGGGCATTTCACGGACCACGTTCTCTCGACCGGAGTTTTCATCATGACGCGATCGACCTTTGGATCATTGCCGAAGCGGCGGGCTCTTTGCTGGCTCTGTTGGGTGGCCCTATGCTCACTCGCTGCCGGCATGGTCCTCGCGCCGAGAGACGCGCTAGCCGAGGACGCCGCCAAAATTGCCGATGTCGCGACGAAGAAAATCGTCTTCATCGCCGGCCGGCAGAGCCACGGCTTCGGCGCCCACGACCATCAGGCCGGCTGCATGTTGCTCGCCAAGGCCGTCAACGAAAACGTCCCCGGCGCGAAGGCCGTCGTCTTCACCGGCGGTTGGCCCAAGGACGACGCCGCGCTCGACGACGCCGATTGCATCGTCATGTACGGCGACGGCGGCGGCGGCCACATGGTCATGAAGAAGCTCGAGCGCATGGCCGACATCGCCAAAAAAGGGACGGGCATCGTTTGCATCCACTACGCCGTCGAAGTCCCCAAGGGCGACGCCGGCGATTTCTTCGTCGACTGGATCGGCGGTTACTTCGAAGCGCACTGGTCGGTCAATCCGCACTGGACCGCGGCCTTCAAGGAATTGCCCAACCATCCCGTCGCCCGCGGCGTGCGTCCCTTTGCGATCAACGACGAGTGGTACTACCACATGCGGTTCCGCGGCGACATGAAAGGCGTCACGCCGATCCTCACCGCCGTTCCGCCCGACTCGACCCGCCAGCGCGGCGACGGCCCGCACAGCGGCAACCCGACCGTCCGCGCCCGCCTCGGCAAGTCCGAACACGTCGCCTGGACGGCCGAACGGCCCGACGGCGGTCGCGGATTCGGCATCACCGGCGGCCACGTCCATTGGAATTGGGGCCACGACGACTTCCGCAAGCTCGTGCTCAACGCCGTCGTCTGGTGCGCGAAGATGGAAGTCCCCGAGAGCGGCGTATCGTCGAAGTCGCTTACGCCCGACGATCTGCTCGCCAATCACGACGAAAAAGTGCCCGACAACTTCGACAAGACCCGCATTGAAAAAATGTTTGCCGAGTGGCGTGCCGCCCGGGAAGCATTGACCAGCGCCACCACGAATAACGCCGCCGATAACGCTCCAGCCGACGCAAAAGCCGACGAAGAAGGCTTCAAGCCCATCTTCGACGGCCGCTCGCTCGAAGGCTGGGACGGCAATCCGAAATTCTGGTCCGTCAAAGACGGCGCGATCACCGGCCAAACCACTCCCGACAACCCAACCAAGGGCAACACCTTCATCATCTACAAAGGCGGCAACGTCGCCGATTTCGAGTTGCGGCTCTCCTACCGCATCGTCGCCGGCAACAGCGGCATTCAATACCGCAGCAAGGATTTCGGCGATTGGGTGGTCGGCGGTTATCAAGCCGACTTCGAGGCCGGCAAGACCTACACGGGCATCCTCTACGAAGAACGCAAGACGCGCGGCGTCATGGCCCAGCGTGGCGAAAAGGTCGTCTTCGGCGAGGACGGCAAGCGAGAAGTCGTCGGCTCGGTCGGCAAGAGCGAAGATATCCAAGCTTCCATCAAGCACGAAGACTGGAACGAATACACGATCGTCGCCAAAGGCCCCGAGCTAAAGCATGTCATCAACGGCAAGACGACGATCGAAGTCACCGACAACGACCCCAAAAAATTCGCCGCCGAAGGCATCCTCGCTCTTCAACTGCACCAGGGCCCGCCGATGATCGTGCAGTTCAAGAACGTGCGGATCAAAGAATTGAAGTAGGCGCACCGCCAAGCAACACGCGACGGGTCGGGAGTCGCCCTCTGAGCGCGCGGCTCCCGACCCGTTTTCGTCTCCCGTCGTCGGCCCGGTCGACGCCGAAAAACCTGGCAGGTGTCAAAAAATCTCCGCCAAAGGCGCGCTTTTTTTCACCCATAAATGCTTCCCCGACAACGACTTAAAAAATCTCTCCAAACGCTGATTGACGGACCGCCAAGAATCGCTAAACTCTTGCCCTTGCACTATCCGTTGTAGCAAACGAAAGGGTTGCTACAATATATTGATGTCTAGTGCCAACGCCGCCACGGAGGGGGAGCGTCTCTCTCGCTGCTTTCTTCGCTCGGCTTTTGGCCGTCAGCTTTCACCGCACAACCGCCTCTCGCGTTGCCGATAGCGTTTGTGTACAGTCGTTCATAGTGGCATTTTGTTTACTTGGTTTTCGTCTCGTGCTGGATGGCCCGAGTTTTCCCAATACTGGCAAGGAGCTAGTCGCATGGCGAGCGTCGATATGGCCGAAATCAAAGAAGTCAAACGATCCCCCAAGTCCCGTCGTAATGGTCGCCAGAGCGGTCGCGTCGCCCGCGGCCTCAAGGTCGATCCCATCTTCTGTCCTGCCGACGTCGCCGATCCCTTCGACACCGTCCAGTGGGAACTCCGCACCGCCGCCATCAAGGGCGAAAACGGCAGCGTCCTGTTCGAGCAAAACGGCTGCGAAGTTCCGTCCACGTGGAGCCAGTTGGCCACCAACGTCGTGGTCAGCAAATACTTCTACGGCGAAGTCGACACGCCCGAACGCGAGCACAGCGTCCGCCAAGTGATCCACCGCGTCAGCCGCACCATCGCCGACTGGGGCATCGCCGGCGGATACTTCGCCACCGACGAAGACGGCGAACGCTTCTACCGCGACCTCACCTGGCTCTGCCTCCATCAGCACGGCGCGTTCAATTCGCCCGTCTGGTTCAACGTCGGCCTGTTTCACGAATACGGCGTCAAAGGCGCGCAGTGCAACTGGCATTGGGACCAGGAAACCGAAGTCGTCAAGCAGCCCGAAAACCCTTACCAATACCCGCAAGGCTCGGCCTGCTTCATCCAGAGCGTCGGCGACCACATGGAAAGCATCATGGAACTCGCCCGCAGCGAGGCCATGCTGTTCAAGTTCGGCTCTGGCACGGGCACCGACCTCTCCACGATCCGTTCGCACCGCGAAAAGCTCGCCGGCGGCGGCAAGCCCTCCGGCCCGCTCTCCTTCATGCGCGTCTACGACCAGATCGCCGCGGTCGTGAAGAGCGGTGGCAAGACCCGCCGCGCCGCCAAGATGCAGTCCATCAAGGTCTGGCACCCCGACGTCATGGAGTTCATCGAGTGCAAAGCCAAGGAAGAAGCCAAGGCCCGCGTCCTCATCGAGAAGGGCGGATACGATAGCAACTTCAACGGCGAAGCCTATAGCTCGATCATGTTCCAAAACGCGAACCTCTCGGTCCGCCTCACCGACGATTTCCTCCAAGCCGTCGAAAAGCGCCAGCCCTGGGCGACCCATTGGGTCACCGATCCGACGAAGAAAGGCCCCGAGTGGCCCGCCCTCGACGTCCTCACGCGCATGGCCGAAAACGCCTGGCAGTGTGGCGATCCCGGCGTCCAGTACGACACCACCATCAACGACTGGCACACCTGCCCCAACAGCGGCCGCATCAACGCCAGCAATCCGTGCTCCGAGTACATGTTCCTCGACGACACGGCCTGCAACCTCGCCAGCATCAACCTCATGAAGTTCCGCCAACAGGACGGCACGTTCGACGTCGAACGCTTCGAGGCCGCCTGCCGCGTCTTCTTCATCGCCCAAGAGATCCTCGTCGATAGCGCCAGCTATCCGACCAAGCAGATCGCCGAGAATAGCCACAAGTTCCGCCCGCTCGGCCTCGGCTACTCGAACCTCGGCAGCCTGATGATGTCGAGCGGCTTGCCCTACGACAGCGACGCCGCCCGCGGACTCAGCGGTGCGATCACCGCGCTGCTCCACGGTGCCGCCAACCTCACCAGCAGCGAGCTTTCCGCCGCCGTCGGTCCCTTCGACGGCTACGCCGACAACCGCGAGCCGATGCTCGGCGTCATGCGCATGCACCGCGACAAGGTCGAAGAGATCGACCCGTCCTGCCCGGACTATCTCGTCGACGCCGCCCGCCGCATCTGGGACGACGTGCTCGATAACGGTAAGCAGTTCGGCTTCCGCAACGCGCAGGCGACCGTCCTCGCCCCCACCGGCACCATCAGCTTCATGATGGACTGCGACACCACCGGCATCGAGCCAGACATCGCGCTGGTCAAGTACAAGCAGCTCGCCGGCGGTGGCATGCTCAAGATCGTCAACCAGACCGTCCCGCTCGCGCTGCGCACGATGGGCTACGACGAGCCGCAGATCCAATCGATCCTCGGCTACATCGAGAAGAACGACACCATCGAAGGCGCGCCCGACCTCAACACCGAGCACCTGCCGGTCTTCGACTGCGCCTTCCCGCCGGCCAACGGCGTTCGCTCCATCGCCTGGCAGGCCCACGTAATGGCGATGGCCGCGGCCCAGCCGTTCCTCTCCGGCGCGATCTCCAAAACGGTCAACATGCCCCGCGACACGACCCCGGCCGACATCGCCGAGGCCTACCTGATGGGCGGACGCCTCGGTCTCAAGGCCCTCGCCATCTATCGCGACGGCTCCAAGGAAAGCCAGCCGCTCAACACCCAAAGCGAAGCCGGCAAGGCCGACAAAGCCGCCAAGGCCGTCCCCGCCCCCCGTCGCGAACGTCTACCAGACACGCGCAAGTCGGTCACCCACAAGTTCAGCCTCGCCGGGCACGAGGGCTACCTCACCGTCGGTCTCTACGAAGACGGCCGACCCGGCGAACTGTTCATCACCATGGCCAAGGAAGGCAGCACGATCGGCGGCCTGATGGACTGCTTCGGCACGGCCATCTCCATGAGCCTGCAATACGGCGTCCCGCTCGAAGTCCTCGTGAACAAATTCTCCCACACCCGCTTCGAGCCGATGGGCCACACGAAGAATCCCGACATCCGCATCGCCAAGTCCATCGACGACTACATCTTCCGCTTCCTCGGCATCGAGTTCCTCTCCGGCTACCGAGAAGCCAACTCCAACGCCATCGCCCAAAAAAGCAACGTCCCCGAAGAAAACGGCGCAGTCGGAGCGAGTGCCAAAGCCCCAGCCCCCGCTCGAGCCCCTGCCGGAAGTCCCCAAAACAAAGCCACCGTCACGCTCGAAGATCCAATCGCCGCCTCACCACGTCGTGAAGCGACGCTCGAATCACGCAACCACCAATTCGGAGTCTTCCAAACCGACGCCCCAGCCTGCGACAACTGCGGCTCCATCACCATAAGAAACGGAAACTGCTACCTCTGCCACAACTGCGGGAATTCGATGGGGTGTTCATAAGGGGTACTCGTAAAGCGCGAACTCAATTGCGAGAAAAACTGACCTCTAATATGGGCGACTGAATCTATGCGACGAATCCGCTGGGTAAACTCGGTGGATTCGTCGATTTCTGTTTCAATCAACGAGAGTCACATGGGAATCGTCGACCTTTTCTCAAAACGCCGAAGGAAGAGTCGTGGCGAATTGCCAGACGTTCTATCCTACGACCAGATCCCAAATGTACTCCGAGTTCAAATTGTCCATTTATGGAAGGACGCAATTGGTAGGTCAGATGAGTGCAGAGATCGCTTTTCGGATGTTGAAGGCAAATATAAGTTGATCGTCGACACGCTTTGCCGGGAATACGGGCTATTTGAGTTGCCGACGCCTGGATTTTACAATCCTCCGGACTATCTCACGATGCTTGCAAACTGGTTCTTGAGCGAACGAGATACAGAGAGAGTTTTAGATGCTATTGAGATTTCGTTCCGCGTCGTAGACCGTGTGACGCGGTCGTATGACTATCGAAAGCTCAGGCGTGCCAATCAGATTGCTGACGAGACAATCGCCGAGTTGAATGCACGTTTCGCGGAAAGCGGCGTTGGCTATGTTTACTCGGATGGAGAGTTGATTCGTGTTGACTCTCAGTTTAGGACCGCACGGAGAATAACTTCCCTTGTTCTTTCGGCATGATACTTTGAAAGGAGTTCAGTAATCCAGTCGTGGAGGGTATGGCGATGAAACCGTATTCGGGCGAGGTGGAGCGGCATATGCGGGCGCTGTATGGCT
>JAJDEG010000014.1 GCA_029259895.1 Planctomycetota bacterium | reverse complement strand
CCCATCCCCTTGAGCAAACTGCCGCCGAAAATCTTCCACCTGACGCCACGACGACGAACCACTAAACTGTCCCATCCTCGGGCCTCCTTGTCATGGGATGGAGTCTGCTTCCAAACCACCTCATGCACAAGACAGGCCCTTTTTGTCTAGGTCGTTTCGAGAAAACAAGTTGCGACTAAACGAGTGCCATTCGCCTCAGGGATTTACTTCCAGACGTTTCCAAAGCGTTTTGCGTGGCCTGCCGTCGGGCGATGTGGCGGTCACCGTGAATGTTGTGGCTTGGCCGGCGATTGGCGCGAGTTCTAGCTCAAAACGTTCCCAGCCCGGCTCGGCATTGCCGCCGATGGTGGCTTCTAGCAGCGTCCGCTCGCCGGCGGTTACGAGGATTGTCCAGTCCTCATTGGCGACGTAGCCGGCCTTGATCCGTAGTCGCCCGTTACTCTGGGCGCGGAGCGTAACGTTCCGCGAGAATACGACCGCGTGGGACTTGTCGGCGACGGCCCGGACGGTGTCGTCGGATTCCAAGTGCTTGACGAGCGCTGCGGCGGAATCGGTCGCGCCGGAAACGACCGTCCAACCGGCGAGCGTTTTGTCGGCCGCCTTTTGTAGCTCGCTCGACGCTGCGGAGGTTGCCGGCGGCGGAGACGGCTCAGCCGCCGTTGCCGAGGGCACCGCGACACCGGGCGGAAACAGTTCGACAACTTCGCGTGTATCGCCGCGCCAGTTCTCGCCACGGAGGCCCCAGATTCGTCCCTGCGAACCTACGCCCGCCGACCCGAACTGACCGCCGCGTTTGTTCCAATCGACATTGGCCCACGTGCCTGTCGCTTCGCCGCTGGACGGATCGATCCAGGTGAGCGTGGGACTTCCTTCCTTTCCCCTCTTTGGCGTCTGGTCAACTTCTTCGGCAACGAGCAGCGTGCCCTGCGATTCTCCGCCAGACATTCCTGGGCCGAGCAGCACTTCGCACTGTCCTTCGACGTCGAAGCGCCACTGCGGCGTTCCGTCGCCGGTGTTTAATCCGACGAGTCCTTCGGAATTGCGAATCACGAGACGATCGCTCCACAGCCCCACGAGCTGCACGAGGTTGACTTCGCCACGTTGCCACACGACGCGACCGCTGGCCGCTTCGAGGCAAACGACCTTGCGAACGGTTGGCGTCGCCACGAACACGCGATCGGCGACGACGATCGGCGGATCGTGCATTTGCACGTAGGACCAACGGTCGACGCTGGTCGGGACGTGGGGCAGTGTGCGAACCCAATGCACCTGACCCGATAGGTCGGCGCAGAGTACGACGCCGCCGAGCGATACGAATAACCTGTCGCGCGAAACCGTTGCTTGGCATACGCTCAGTTCGCGCCAAGCTTCGTTAAGGCGAACCAAGGGCCGACTGCGAACGGCCTCGCCCGACGCGGCGTCGAAACCAACCAGCGACAATTGCCAGTGCTGTTGTAGTGCGTCGGGCCGTGCCACGAGCGCGAACAACTCTTCCTGGGCGGAGAATGGATCGCCGACGACAAGATGGCCATCGCCCATTTGGGATTGCCAAACGATCCGGCCGTCTTGCAGGCCCAAGCAAACGAGTACCGGTCCGTTTTTGGCGAACCAGCGCAGAAACACATGCTGGCCGAGCACCAACGGCCGTGACGAACAGCTAACCCAGTCTTTCGCATCGGCCGGCGAGCCGCGTAGGGCCGCTGCCCAAAGCCGAACGCCGTTTTGCGCATCGTAAGCAACGGCCGACGTGCGGCCATTGATGATGACCGTGTTATCTACGGCCGACATCGACATGCATCGCGCGAACCAATCGACGGCAAACGGCAAATGCTCTTCGTTTTCTATCGCGCGAGGCTGATCGAATGGGCCGAGGCGGAATGTGCCGCGCTTTTCGGTCGTAAACTCCGCCGGGGCGACTCTCCGGCGAACATCGTCGTGCCCGGCAACCGTGGACGGGGCTCGTGCATCGGTCGATCGCTCGATCATCCTAGCGACGACGCGCTCGAAATCTCCCGCCGCGACGTTTCTCTCGCCGATCCGTACGGACGTCGAGACTGGCTCGCCAGCGTTCCGGCCGGCCAGCGCGGCCGAGAGCCGCAATCGGTGGCCCGCCTCGGTCGCGATCGATTCGTCATTGCTTTGGGCCGATTCGCCGAAATGCCGCGCCGCGCGGGCGAATTCGCCGGCCGACAACGCCCGGTTGCCGAGCCAGAGGTGGGCCTCGGCCGCCGCGGCCGTTCCGTGGTACTGTAGCGTCGCGGCTTCGATGGCCGAGAGATTTCCATCGGCGATGGCCCGCTGGACGCGCAGCCTTGCTGTTGGCCCGAAACGCTCTTGCATCGCCGACTCCAAACCGGGATGGTCGCGCATGGCTTGTTCGACGGCCACGCGCAGCGATACGTAGAGCCCCTGATTCTTGTCGTCGGGCAATACGCCGAGCGTGTCGGTGGACTCGACGAGTTTTCCGCCGGCCGTGGCGATGGTTTCGGCAGCGTCGCGATAGGCCTGGCCTTCGACCGCGGATTGGAATTCGGCCAGGACGTTGAAAGCGTCGGTGTTGAACTGTTCGACCAGCACGTCGCGCCAGAGCGGATGCGTGGCCGGTCGCGGTTCGCCTTCCACGCCGGGAACGTGACGCCTCGCTAGCGATTGTGCCCAGTCGACCAGCGACCCGTCGCGACGCGGATCGCGAGGCCGGTCTCGCCTTCGCTCGTTGTCGCGGAAACGCAGAACACGACAGAGCTGATCCAAGTCGTCCCATCGCTGGGCATCGACGAGACGCAAAACTTCCAGTCGAGCGAGCCATTGGGTATCCGGAGCCACGCCTTCTCTAGAAACGAGCGGCGATTGGGCCATTGCAACGGCGAGCGTCGTATAGGGCCGCAGCGATTCTTCGCCGCCGGCGGGCGCGCCGAGCGACGTGTAGACGTCCATCATTTCTCTTGCTCGCCGCGGGTCGTCCCACGTATTGGTGAGCAGGCATAGCTCATCTAACGCCCGTCGGCGAGCTTCAAACGGAAGGTCGATTCGCGCGGTTTCCGCGGCAAGGTACGTGACCAGATCGCGGCCGAGTTGGCCGGTCGCTCCGGCGGAGAGCGCGGCCAGGGCGGCGGCACGTTGCCAAGCGTCCTCATCGGATTCAGGCGGTTGCTGGCTGAGTACGCGTTGCCGCCAATCGTAAAACTTGCCTTCGCTGGCCTGCGGCTCGGCTTTGGCGATCAAGTCCGCCGGTGCGAGGGTGGCGAGGCCGGTGAGTTCTCGCCACGCCAATTCGCCGACGCGGATTCGTCGCGGCGACTCTCCGGGCCACAGAGACACTCCGAATCGGCGCGGCACGACGCCGGTGCGAATCGGCCAGGGGCTGGCCCAATGCACGCCGTCTGCGCTCAGCCAAGCGCGCATGACGCCGCCGCCGCAGAGGATGCGAATCCATGCCTGTTCGCCCACGAGCGGCGACGGACCGTTATCGAGGTTTTCGTGGGCGTCTTGTCGACCGTCGTTGGCGTTGACGATCCACACGCCTTGGCCGCCGTGGGCGCGATCGTGCATGAACCGCAGGACTTCCGCGTATTCTCCTTCGTCGTCAGCGACGAACACGCTTGCGCCGGGCGTGGCGGCGTCGATGCGGCATGTGACTTCGTAGATTGCGTTGGCATCGGGCTTTGGCAAGGCAGCCGTAAAGGCTTGTGCCGACGCTTTGGTCTTGACCGCGGACAATTCGATGTCGCCGTCATCCGATTGAGCGAATGTCGATCCAGCCGGCGTCTTTGCTTCCCACTTGCGATGGGCCGGCTTTTGCTCGACCAACGTTGGCGGCGGCAGGACCGACGCGGGCGGCAGGTCGTTCGCCCGCGCCATGGAAAGGCCGAGGAAGCACGCGCGTCCGTCGAAGATGACTTCTTCCGGCGGGCCATCAAGGGCGGCGGCGAGGAGTTGGATTCCGCCGCGGGCCAATATGAGGCTGTTGTCTTTCCAATAGACGTCGAACGCGCCTCGCCCGTCGCGGCTCGTGCGGAAACCACGTTCGTCGTCCGTGGCGGCCAGGGCGTACGACGTTGGTTTGGGCGAGCCGTTGGTACTTACCGCGTCGCGCTGGACGAGATATGCCGCCCAGGCGAAGCGGCGATCCTCGTGGTAGTGCAGCATTACGCCGCGAGATCCGCGCCAGAAATAGATGCGCAGCTTGTTCGCATCGCGCAGCGCCATACGCAGCATCGCGTCGTCGGGCCATGGCGGGGCGAATCGCGCGGTGCCGTCGAACGTCGCGCACCGCCGACCGTCGATGTCGCGTTCTTGAACGTCGAGGCGCAAGCCCGGCAAGCCGAGGAGCCATCGCCGAAGGTCGTCGCGGCGCGGCGTGAACGGTCCGTCGCCGACGTCGACGAAGGCGACCGTGTCGAAGGAACGAGCCGCGCCGCCGAGATGCCGCGCCGTTTGCCACGGCTCAAGCCTGGCGGCTGGGACGGGTTTGTCGATCTTCACGGCGACGGGTATGTCGCCGGGTGCGGCGGCCGGTGCTTCGTCGGGTTCTGGCGCACGCGGTGGCGGCTTACGTCGCGAGTCGCCCGCGTCGTCGCGCGCCTTGCGGCCCACGCTGTCAGGCCGATCGCGCTCGACCGGGTTGCGGCCGTTTGGCGAACTTCCATCGCCGCGGGGATTTGTGCCGCTGACGAATGGGATGTCCATCGGCCACCAAATCCAGGCCGATGCGAACAGCGCTATCGTAAGAGCTATCGCAACGCCCCAGGGCCAGCGGCGGCGTGCGTTCTGGTTTTTCATCGGGCGGAGTTGTGCGGCGGCGGCAACTACTTTTTCTGGACGAAGGCTCTCCGCGTCGAACGCAACCGACAGCACTTCGTCGAAGCGCAAACGTTCAGCCATCGCTTTGCGCAACGTCGGCGATGCCGTTATCTGCTCGCGAACGGCTTCGATCTGTTCGAGTGTCCACAACTCGGACGGCGACTGCTCGATCATCGCCAGGATTTCTTCGTCGGTCATTGTGTCAGGCCAATCGGCACGCGCGGTGGACCGCGGACGCGTCTAACGATCGTAGGGAAATCGGCAGCAAGTGAGCCGGACGCCGCGATAGCGTCGACGCAAATAAGAGGCTTTCGCGCGGCGGCGACTAGGCGAGGGCTATTCGGCGGGCGGGAATTCGCACTTTCGCGTCAAGCATTGCTTAAGCGACTGCCGCGCCCGGTACATCAGCAGTTTCACCGCGCCCTCGCTGCGACGCAAGCGCTCGCCGATCTGAGCCAACCGCATTCGGCAGCGATAGTACATGTCGAGCGCCTCGCGCGCGCTTCCGCCGAGCGCCTCGATGCAGCCGGGCAGGTGGCCGACAATGTCTTCGTATGGATTTTCTTCGACAGGGGCGTCGTTGGCGTCGTCGATATCGAGGCAGAGCGTGGACCAGGCGACTTCCTTGCGGCGGGTGAGCTTGCGAATGTGTTCGCGGAGAACGTTGCGAGCGATGCCCATCAGCCAGGGGCGGACCATGATGGGCGACACAAAGGTGGCCGGCATCTGGTAGCAACGCATGAAGACTTCTTGGCAGAGATCCTCGGCGTCGTTGGCTACGAGAACTCGCGCGCGGAAATAGCCGTAGACCGGCCGCTGATGGCGTTCGACGAGAATCTCGAATGCCCTTTCGTCGCCGGCTTGAGCAGCGTGCACGAGTAGGTCGTCGGCGGGCTCGGGCGGGGCCGCGCAACGATTGGCGAGGAACGCCATTGCCGTGCTGGCAATCGACCCGTTTCCGGTCTCCGGAACGGCCTTGCGCCGAGACCCGTCGATGTCGGGCGATTTGCGGGGGGCCGGTTCGTGTGTGCGTGCCGTGGGACGGGCGCGGCGGCCACTGGTCGACGGCGTCGGCACGCCCGTCGCCACGACGTCGACGCCTGAGTTGTCATGGGCGTCTGTCGCGACGCCGCGTATTTCGCGTCCGCCAGGACGGCGTTTTCGTTCCATCACCCGCTCCATTGGGTAGGTCAGGCCGAGCGGCCCCGGGCGATTGCCCGCCGAGGAGAACGATCCCGCGTCGCAACCCCATTGCGCGACGAGCAGAACCTTCCCGCGTGACCAAGTTTTTTCAGCGACTCATGATGCAAAATGTACTCATCGAACTGTGGCTGCCCGCAAGTCGGTCGAGATTAGGCTCGACTCCGGAGGTCAACAAGTGGTCGCCAGTGTGACTCCCGGATTGCTTCGTGGCGGTACTGCTTCGTGGCCAAATTCCGCGTCCTGCCGAGCCAAGCGAA
>JAJDEG010000130.1 GCA_029259895.1 Planctomycetota bacterium | reverse complement strand
TGTAGGTGAACGAGCCATTGGCATTGAGCGTGACCGTGCCGTTGGCGGGACCGTCGACGAGGGCGGCGGTAAGCGGATCGTTTTCGGCGTCGGTATCGTTGGCGAGCACGCCGCTGGCGGCCATGACGACGAGCGGCAGGTCTTCCGTGGCCGAGTACGTGTCGCTCCGTGCCGTCGGCGCGCCGTTGACCGCAATCGACACCGTGGCGGGTGTCGAGAGATCGTCGCCGTCGTCCGCACGGTACGTGAATGTGTCCGTGCCGGAGAATGCGGCCTCGGGCGTGTAGGTGAATGAACCGTCGGCGTTGAGGGTCAGCGAACCGTGAGCAGGCTGCGACGCGATAACCGCGGAAAGCGGCGAGCCTTCGACATCGGTATCGTTCGCCAGCACACCGCCGGCCGCGTCGACGGTCAGCGTCGCACCGATGTCGACGCCGTATTGCTCGCCGACGGCCGTCGGGGCGTCGTTCACGGCGTTGACCGTGAGCGTTACCGTTACGGATTGGGACGGCTGCTGCGCGTCGCGAGCGCGGTAGGTGAAAGAATCCGCACCGCTGTAATTCCCCGCGGGTGTGTAGGTGAACGAGCCATTGGGGTTGAGCGTGAGCGTACCGTTGGCGGGGCCGCTCACCAGTTCGGCGACGAGCGGATCGCTTTCGGCGTCGGTGTCGTTGGCCAGCACGCCGTTGACCGAATTGACGCTGAGCGTCTGATCCTCGTTCACGTCGTAGGCGTCGGCGACCGCATGCGGCGGAGCGTTGACGCCAATCGTCACCGTCGCTGTATTCGAGATTGCCGCGCCGTCGTTCACGCGATACGTGAAGGTGTCGCTGCCGCTGAAGCCGATCGTCGACGTGTAAGTGAAGGAACCATCGGCGTTGAGCGTGAGCGTGCCATTGGCGGGACCGGAAAGTAGCTCCGCCGAGAGCGTCGTGCTATCGATGTCCGTGTCGTTTACGAGTACGCCGTTAGCGGCCGGTACGTTTAGCGGTGCGCCGGCCGTAATCCCGTAGCCGTCGTCGACGGCAACCGGGGCGTCGTTGACCGCCGCGACGTCGATCGTGACCACGACCGGTGCGGTGGTTCGCGTTCCGTCGCTGGCTTGGTACGTGAAGCTGTCGGGACCAAAGTAATTCGCGGCGGGCGTGTACGTGAACGAGCCGTTGGCGTTGAGCGTGAGCGTGCCGTGCGCGACATTGGTAAGGAGCGTGGCGGAAAGCGTACCGGCTTGCGGGTCGCCGTCGTTGGCCAGTACGCCACTGGCCGTGGCGACGGAGAGCGGTGTGTCTTCCGTAGCGGTGAACGTATCGGCCACACCGGGAAGCGCGCCCAGGACGGTCAGGTTGACGGGCAAGGTGCGGACGTTGCCCGCGGCATCGGTGGCGCGAATCTCGAAGGAACGCGAGCCGGCCTGCGCGGCGGTGGGCGTCCAGGCGACGACGCCGGTCGTGTCGTCGATCGTCATGCCGGTCGGAGCGCCGGAGAGCGAATAGCGAAAGCCGGTTTGGTTTTCCTCGGCGTTCTGGGCGTCGAAGCTCAGCGCGACGCCGACGAGCGCCGTCGTGGGCGGCGTTGGAGTGATGACCGCGGGGGCCGTCGTGTCGATCGTCACTAAAATTGGCACGGTGCGGTCGCTTTCCGTGGCGGCGACAACTTGCGATGCCGAGATGCTATGTACGCTTTGGGAGAGCGGAGTGCTGGGGGTGAATGTGGCGGTTGCGCTCGTCGCCACGAGCGTGCCGAGGAGTGTGTCGTTGTCGTAAACGCGGATCGTCGCGCCGGTGGTCAAGCCAGTTATGGTGAATTGCGGCTGCGCGTTGTTGGTGATGCGGTCGGTGGCGCTGAAGCCCGTATCGGAACCGGCGGCGAGGCCAACGCCGGTGGGCGCGCCAGAGACGACGGTAATCTGGGCATTTATCGTGCGAGCATTTCCGGCGGCATCGGTGCCGCGGACCTGGTATTGGTGAGGGCCAGACTGGACGGCGGTTGGCGTCCAGCTGATGACGCCGGTGATTTCGTCGATGGACATGCCGGTCGGCGGAGCGACGAGCGAGTAGCGGAATCCGGTCTGGCCTTCCTCGCCGTGCTGCATGTTGAACGTGTACAACACGTCGACGTTCGCCTGTCCGGACGGTGAGGAAACGAAGAAGCCGGGCACAGTCGTGTCGATGGTAACGCTGAGCGACGGAGACTTGGCGCTTTCGATGCCGCCGATGGTTTGCGAGGCGGTGATGGCGTGGGTCGACTCGGCAAGCGGCGTTGTGGCCGTGATCGAAACGGTTGTGCCCGTGGCCGTGGCTTGGCCGATGACCGTCGTGCCGTTGTAGAGCTTTACCAATGCGCCGGAAGTTACGCCGGATATGTTGAATTTGGGCAGCGTGACGTTGGTGACGTTGTCGGTGTTGCTGAAACCGGCGTCCGACGTGCTGTCGAGATCGACGGCCGTCGGCGCGTCGCCGGCAACGTTGACCGTGGCGGCGAGCGTGCGGACGTTTCCGGCGGCGTCGGTGGCTTGGATGGTGAAGTTTTGCGTGCCGGCTTGGGCCGCGGTCGGCGTCCACGTGAGCGCGCCGGTCGATGGGTCGATGACCATGCCGGTTGGCGCGGCGGCGAGCGAATAGCGGAAACCGGTTTGGCCCTCTTCCGCATTCTGAGCGTTGTAACTGACCGGTGTGCCGACCGACGCTTGAGACGGGAAGGCCGGCGTGATTGCCAGCGGAATCGTCGTATCGACGGTTACGGCGAGCGCCGCGGACGCTGGGCTGGTCGATCCGCCGACTTCTTGCGTGGCGGTGAAGTTGGCCGCGCCGTCGCCGATGGTCGTAGTGCCGTTCGTCGTGATGTCGACGGTCGATCCGCTTGCCGTTGCCTGGCCGACGACGGCGTTGTTGTAGTAGAGTTTTACGACCGCGCCGCTTTCGACGCCGGTGACGCGAAATTGCAGCGAGTTCGCCGGCAGATTGTTGTTCTTCTGCGTGATGTTGTCGGAATCGCTGAAGCCCGTGTCGGACGATGCGAGCAAGTCAACTGTGGTGGGCGCGGCGACGTTGTTGGCGCCGGCCGCGGCGATGAGCATCTGCTTGAGCGCTTCGTAGTTGTCTGCGTTCGACAGGTCTTGCTGCGTGAGGTTGAACGTAGCGAAGCGGCGGTTCGTGGCATCGAGGATGATGACGTCGCGCCAGATGCCGTTCCAATTGGTCCACACGTCCGAACCGGCCTGTCCGTCGTTATTGACGTCTTGCAGCAGCGGCAGCGTGCGGCCGGCCGACGCGGTCGCGTTGGCGGAGTCTTGGCCGAATTCGTTGATCGCGGCGATGCTGATGTTGAGCTGCGGATGCGACAGGCTCAGTTCGGCCTGCAACTTGTTGAGGAGCCCAAACTGGGCTCGGCAGTAGCCTCACGTGGAGTGGATTAAGTACCACGCCGACACGTGTCCTAACTCGTCGCGCGGCGAGACGCTTTGGCCGCTGGTGGACGAGTTCGGATTGACGTCGGTCAAACTAAAGTTCGGCAGCGGACTGAGCGTTTGCGCGGCGACGTTGATCGAAGCGCTCTGCGTGCGGACGTTTCCAGCCGCGTCGGCGACGCGAACGGTGAACGACTGATTGCCGTTCTGTGCGGCGGTCGGCACCCAGGTGATGATGCCCGTCGAAGTGGCGATGGCCATGCCGGCAGGGGCGTTTTGTAGGCTGTACTCGACACCGGCTTGGCCTTCATCGCCGCTTTGCATATCGAAAACGTAACCGCGGCCGGTGATGGCAGCGTCGGCGGGGATGGTCGAGAAGTTGGCGGGCGGGGTGTTGTCGAAAATGACGAACAGCGATGCGGATTTGGCGCTTTCCTGAGCGCCGGATTGCTGCTGCGTGGCGGTGATGTTGTTCGACCCGGCGGCGAGGGCGGCGTTCGCCGTGATGTTCACCGAGGTGCCGGTGGCCGTCGCCTGGCCAATGACGTTGTTGCCGTTGAAGAGACGTACGACCGAGCCGACGACGACGCCGGAAACCGTGAACTGCGGCAGGGAGGCGTTGGTGACGTTGTCCGAGTTATTGGTGCCGCTGTCGGAGACGTCGCGGAGGTCGACGCCGGCCGGGACGATGACCGAGCCGGGCACGGTCACGGAGAATTGCAGCGTGCGGCTCGGCGCGGACAAACTGCCGGCGGTGTTGGTCGTCCGGATTTGGTAATGATGGATACCGCCTTGGTTGGCGGCGGGCGTCCAGGTAATCACGCCGGTCGTGGCATTGATGGTCATGCCCTGGGGCTGGTTGGTAAGCGTGTACTGGACGCCGGGGACGTTGATGAGTTCTTCCGGCGTTTGCACGTTGACGGTGTATACCTGACCGGCCGTGGCCTGGGCCGGCGGGAGCGCGGTGAACAGCATCTCCTCGATATCGAACTGAGACGTTGCCGAGCGCACACCGACGAGTTGGCTGAAAAGACCGGCGAATCCAGCCTGCGGCGTGAACGTCCACTCGCCCGTGGCCGGGTCGATCGTGAATTGCCAACCGAGGTCATCCGGTACGGTGGCGGCGGCGTAGGTCGGCGGGCTCGTGGCGATGAAGTCGGCGTCGAGCGACGTAAGTTGGCCGCTGACCGGCGTGACCGACGGCGTGGTGATGTTCGTGTTGAAATCTGTGAGGAAAGGTTGCGCGTCGACGATGTCGGGCGTAACGTCGACGGCGAACGTGCGCGTCATCGTGTTGCCGTCGCTGTCGCGGGCCGTAACGGTGATGTTCGCAGCGCCCGTGAAACCCTGGGCGGCCTTGATCATCAACACGCCGTTCTCGGTGTCGGTGAAGATCTCGACCGACTCCATGATGACGTCCTTCGTCGGCTTGTCATTCGCGCCAACGGCGACGTTGTTGATCTCGTCGCGGATGAAGTCACCGGCGACGAGCATGCCGAAAATCGTGTGATTGAAGTCGAGGTGCCGCGTGGCCAGATCGGTGAGGAAGAATTGCGAGTCGTTGGTGTCGTCGTCGCTCTTGGCGGCGGAAAGTAGTCCAGTGCGGTTGTGCTGCGCGTCGACGTGGAACTGATCGTCGTAATCGCCAAGGTCCGATCCGCCCGTGCCGGTGCCCAGGGGATCGCCGCCCTGGATCATGAAATCGTTGATGACGCGATGGAATATGATTCCGTTGTAGAATCCGCTTTGGGCCAATTCGGCGATGCGGTTCGTCGCCCGGGGAGCGAGGTTGTCGAACAACTGGAACGTCATCGTACCGAAGTTGTTGACGTTGATCCGCATGCTGCGGTTGTTCTGCGGGATGGACGCGATGACGTTCGGGTTGTCGCTGGTGACGGTATAGGTGATCGCCTGTCCGTTGGGATCGAAACCGTCGAGCGGGAGAAAGAGCGGCGAACCAGAGAGCAGATCGACGCCGTTGGCGCGGCCCCAGTTGCGCGCGATGACGTTGCCCTGGCCGTCTCTTTCGACCGAGGTGGTGTAGTAATTGTCGATCGGCATCAACACAGGGCCGCTCGCCGATGCGCCGCTTTGGACGGTGTCGTACAGGATCGTGATGTCGTCGTTGTCGCGAAGAACGTAGTTCTCGAACTGAGTGTTCGCGACGCCGTTGACGAACATGCGGATGACGTGGTTGGCGTCGGTCTGATTGCCCAGCAGGTTCGTCGACGTGAAGATCGCGTTGGCTTTGTTGCCGGCATTGCCGGCATTTGTTCGCCAGACGTCGAAGAAGTCGGCGAGCGTCGCCGGGCGGCCGCCGGGGAGTTGGGACGTGGCCTCTGTGGGATTGAAGTGCAGCTCGCCGGATACGCTATGGGTGTGGACCGGGGCGACGAGACCGGTGGCGATGCCGACGTCCTTGGGGATGACTTCGCGGACGCCGTCGACGAACAGATTCAGCCGGGCGTCGAGCAGCACGCGGTCCTCGAGCGCCTCGTGGAGCAAGCGGTCGCGGAGGCCGCGCCGTGGCGAATTGGCGGCAAGCGGTTTGGTCAGTTTCGACAAGCGACGGCGAACGGAATTGCGGTCGCGAGGATCGGCGTGAGGCATATCGTTGGGCCTTGACGTACTTCGCTGGGGTGGGTCATCCAGCCGGAGATTTCGGGAAATGATACGTATGCGATGCGACCGCGCCGAATGGCGTGGACCGGCATTTTGGGCATTCTCTTAGTAGAACGGTGAGTTGCAGCCAATGCAAGCAAATTCGCTAGACGCAACCCCCTGTTGGAGCGTGTTTTCGATGCGGTTTAAATGAGTGCGGCGGCGAGGCTATTGGTTAACGCGATTTTACCGGCTGGGGTCCGCCACGGCGGCGAGCGATTTACCTTCGTGCGGGCGGAATCGATGACGGCAACGAATTGCGGCCTGGATCCATCGGAAGGCGATTGGGAACACCGGTCGGGAACACTGATGGAGAACACCGATGGGGATTGGAATGCAAACCGCGTTCCTGCGGTCGTTGGTGTCGATGCCCGTCCAATTGCAATTAGTACGCGATGACCGGCGGTCGGGCCATGTGGCAAAATGGCGACACGCCTCGCCGCCGTGCGGCAATGAAGCAGCAATGGGCGATGATTCGCACGCTGGCGAAGTGGCCGCGCGTGCCGGTTACGCGAGCGCGGCGCGGAGGTCAGCGACGGCGGCGGCGTAGCTTGCTCCGACCGCACGAACGGCGAACAGCCGCTGCGTTTGGCCGGTGACGTCGATCCGAATTTCGAGGTACTCGTCGGGCAGGCAGCGCTGGACGCGGTCCGCCCATTCGACGAGAGACAGGCCGGCGCCGTCGAAGTATTCTTCCGGGCCGAGGGCAAGGAATTCGTCGTCGTCCTTAAGGCGATAGGCGTCAAAGTGATAGATCGGACGGTGGCCGGCGTATTCGTGAATCAGCACGAACGTAGGGCTAACGACGGTCGCGGGGTCAATGCCGGTGGCCGCGGCGAGGGCTTGGACGAGACGCGTCTTGCCGGCACCCAGCGTGCCGACGAGGGCGACGACCGATCCGTTGGCGAGGGCGGCGGCCAATGCGCCGCCGAGCCGGGCGGTGTCGGCTTCGTTTTCGGCAGTGAATGTGAACGTTGGGTCGGACAATGTCGCGGCTCGGTTCGGTGGCACGGCTCTTTTTGGGTGGCACGGTCGTCGGCGAGACCGTGCCCCGGCGTGGTTCGCGTGCCGGTAGCGTGTGGAGGCGGATCAATCGAATGAATGTTCGTAGCCGCGGACCCTTAGTGACGACACTTCGCCCCGTTCGTTGCGTTGCCAAAGGCCGGGGTCGGCGACGCATTGGCCGATGTGCGTTAGCGGCACGTCGAGCGGCTGGTCGGCCAATATTCTCGCGGCAACGTCCGGCGCCACGGCAAGAAGCAGCTCGAAATCTTCGCCGTCGCCCAGCGCGTGGTCAAGCGGCGTGTTGCCCGCCCCTTTGGAAGTTGCTCGCGATAACGCGACGGCTGCCGCGGAGATCGGAATCGAAGCAAGATCGAGCTGGGCCCCGCAACGGCTTTCGGCGGCGAGGCGCGAAAGGTCGATCGCCAGACCATCGCTAAGATCGATCGCGGCGCGGACGTCGTACCGCTCGGCGAGCAACAGGGCCTCGTTCACGCGGGGCGTAAAGTCGAGATGTTTGCCGAGTATGCTGCCGCCGAGATCGCCCGTAACGAGGAGGGCGTCGCCGGGACGCGCACCGGATCGTCGCCAAGGTGGGCGGCCGGGCGAGGCGTTGGGCGGCGCTTTCCCAATCGCGGTAATGGCGATGACGAGCGGCCCGTCCCAACTGTTCGTGTCGCCGCCGGCGATGGCGACGTTGAATTGCTCGGCCAGCGGGAGGATGCCTTCGTAAAGAGCTTGGGCGAGGGCCATGCCGCCGCGGCGCGGCAAGGCGACGGCAACGAGGGCCGCCAGCGGTTCCGAGGCCATCGCCGCCAGATCGCTGAGATTCACGGCCAGCGCCTTTCGCCCGATGCGGCGCGGATCGACCTCGCCCACGCGAAAATCGACGCCGTCCATCAGCATGTCGACGGTCACCACCGCGTCGGCGGCGTCACCCAACGAAAGAATCGCGGCATCGTCCCCCGGCCCAAGCCGCAAGCAGAGATGCGCCGGCAAGCGTTCGCGGAGATAGGCGATGAGTTCGGATTCCATGGATCGATTATGTGCGTCGGGATCGGTGCGCGGCAATCGGGCCGGCGAATCATCTGGCGATGCGTCTAATTCATGGTCTGTGGCACGGACCGGGAAGCCGTGCCGCGACACCCGCCCGTTTCGTCTCGGAAGGGACGGAGATTCATCCGCAGATTTCGCAGATTCTGCAGATGAGGAGATGAGGATCGGTCGCTTCGCCCGTGCCGCTTGCCGGATGCATTGCTTAGGACCGCACGGAGAATAACTTCCCTTGTTCTTTCGGCATGATACTTTGAAAGGAGTTCAGTAATCCAGTCGTGGAGGGTATGGCGATGAAACCGTATTCGGGCGAGGTGGAGCGGCATATGCGGGCGCTGTATGGCT
>JAJDEG010000129.1 GCA_029259895.1 Planctomycetota bacterium | reverse complement strand
ATCTCGCCGGCATCCTCGACCGCGACAACGGCAACATTCCGTTCTTCACCGCCTGGGCGCTCACCCAAGCCCAGGCCCAGTCATACGGCGATCCATCCAACAACCGCGGCGCGTCCGCCCACATGGCGTTCGATCGCCACTTCGTCTCCAACGTCGCCGGCAAAGCGCTCTACGCGCTGTTGGTCGGCGCGCAAGCGACCGGCCAGAGTGTGCCCGCCGAAGCGTACGAATCGCTCAAGACCTTCGTCGTCAAGTCGCTGCACAAGCCGCGAAACTTGAACTGGACCGACGCCACGCCGATCAACGAGATGGTGACCGGCATACCCGCCGATCCAGCCGCCTACGGATCGCAGCAGTTCGACGTCAACTTTCTGTTCAACATGGGCGCCGGCCTGCGCGGATCGATGGGCCTCGCCGCGTTTGGCCCCGATCCGACGGCCACGATGAGCGGTTACATCTGGTCGGCTCGCCACGTGTTCGAGCAGTCGGTCGACAACATCCGCAGGTATTACGTTTACCAAAAAACGCTCGGCGGCACGCGCGTTTACAATTGGGAGCAGTTCCGCTATCAGCTCGCGCTGCGCGGCGGCGACGCAAACACCGGCAACCTCGCCAGCGAACTCAAGTCCAACTGGACCGGCTTGTGGTCGAACTGGGTCGACCCGTTCCTCGTGTCGGACCTGGTCGACTACTACGAAGCGACCGGCCACCAGGCGTCGCTCGAACTGGCCAAGGAGCTGCGCGACCGGACGTTCTATCAGCGATTCCCACTCGCCGCGCCGAACTTGACCGGTTTCGGCCACCTGTACGAAATCGTCGGCGAGATGAACGCCTACAGCCGGCTAGCGCTGGTGCTGGGCGACGCCGACATGATGGATCGGGTACGCACGCGGTACGAGGCATTGCGGCAGTGGGCGTTCGGCGATAGCGGTTGGACGCCCCAATGGTTGGGGAAGAACAGCGACGTGGGCGACGCCAGCAATACGGCGGAGTTGATCGAGACGGCGCTCAACTTCGCGCAGTTCGGCTGGACGCAGTATTACCAGGACGTCGAGCGATTCACGCGTGGATACTTGCTGCCCGCACAGTTGCTCGATACAAGCTTCGTCGTCAACAACGCCAACCCGACGAGCGACGGCCAGCGCGACATCGCCGATCGGATGCGCGGCGCTTTCGGCTTCGCCGCGCCCTACGGCCACGTGGCGACCAAGAATCCGTACTACACCGGCGGCTACTTTACGGGCATCACGGCCAGTGCCGTGGCAACGCTTGCCGAGGTGAAAAAAGCGACGTACGCCCATCGCGGCGGCGTACACGAAATCAACCTGCTGTTCGACGTCGAAAACGCGAAAATCAAAGTCGTCAGCCCGTATCCCAACGGCGGCAAGCTGACGATCACGCCGAAGACGGCGGGCGACGTTCGCTTGCGGCTGCCGGCGTGGGCCGACCGCAACGCCGTGGCGACGAGTTTGCAGCAACAGGGGATCGCGTACGAAATGACGGCCGACGCCGTGTTGATTCATCCGACGGCGACGGGCGCGACGTTCCGCGTGGCGATGCCGCTGGCCGAATCGCGAACCAGCGAGACGATCAACGGACGCGAAGTCACCTACTTGTGGCGCGGCGATGGCATTGCGGCGATGTCTGGCATGGCGTCGCCGATGCCGTTCTTCCCGGAAGTCTCGCCGTCGGACGTTCCTCAACCAGCGCCAACGCCGCCCACGGAGGCGACGAGCCTTGTGGCAACCTCGGATGCTTCCGGGAGGATCCTCATCGCATGGCAGGCCGGTACCCAGTTGCCGGCGGCGTTTGTCGTGACGGTTGCCGAAAGCAATGCCGGGCCAACGTCAAGCGGCACCGGCATCGACGTCGGGCTCAACACGTTTCACGTCGCGACGGGTTTGAAAGCATCGACGAGTTACACGATTCGCGTCAGCGCTCGCAACGAGCAAGGAGCGTTGACGCCCGGCGTTACCGCGACCGCAACGACGTTGGCGACCGAGACGGTCAACACCTACAGCATCGATCGGGCGATAACGGCCGGCTTGCAGCACCTCGCCTCGATCGGGGACGCCAATAACGGCAACATCCCCTTCTTCTACGTCTGGGCGCTCACCCAATCGCAAGCCCAGCAATTCGGCGACTCGGCCGGCGGACGCGGGGCAACGGCCCACATGGCCTTCGAGCGACGCCTCGTCTCGAACGCCGCCGGCCGGGCCTTGTACGCCATGCTTCTCGGATCGCAGTCGATCGGCGCCACCGTGCCGTCCGCCGCGTTCGAGGCGCTCAAGCGAACCGTCCTCAAAACGCTCCACAAACCGCGCAACGGAAACTGGAACGATCCAAACCCGGCCAATCAGATGGTCACCGGCCTCGCCGCCGATCCGCGCTCCTACGGCTCGCAACAGTTCGACTTCCACTTCTTGTTCAACGTCGGCGCGGGCCTGCTAGGCGCGGCGGGGTTGGGCGCACTTGCACCGGGACAACTCGACACGCTCGACGGCTACACCTGGTCGGCCCGGCACGTGTTCGAGCAATCGGTCGACAATCTCCGTCGCTATTACGTCTACAACGGCACACTCGGCGGCTCCCGCGTTTACGACTGGGAGAAATTCCGCTACCAGCTCGGCCTCACCGGCGGAGCAACGCCCCGCAACACAATTGCCGAAGAGAGCGTCGCCAACTGGTCGTCGCTGTGGAAGAATTGGGCCGACCCGTTCCTAATCTACGCGCTCGTGAAGTATCACGAAGCCGTCGGCCACCAACCGACGCTCGAACTCGCCAAGGAATTCCGCGATCTGGCATTTTACCGGCGATTTCCGCCGACGGCCGGCGGCGTCCCGTGGAGCAGTTTCGGCCACATGCACGAAGTGGTTGGCGAAATGGCCGCCTACAGTCGCCTCGCCCTCGTCCTCGGCGACGCCGACATGATGAACCGCATCCGCGTCCGCTACGAAGCCCTCCGCGATCGCGGCTTCGTTGCCACCGGCTGGGTGCCCGAAACCTACGGCCGAAACAGCGACGTCGGCGAGGCGAACAACACCGGCCTGTTGATTGAGACCGCGCTCAACTTCGGCCAATTCGGCTGGACCGAGTATTACGAGGACGCCGAACGGTTCACGCGCGGCCAATTGCTGCCGTCACAACTGCTCGACACCAGCATCGTCGTGCCCAACGCCAATCCGGCCAACGACGGCCAGCGCGATATTCAAAACCGCGTACGCGGCGCGTTCGGCTTCCCCGCGCCCTACGGCCACGTGGCCACGAAAAACCCCTACTATTCCGGAGGCTACTTCGCCGACATCACGCCTGGCGCGGTCGTCACCCTGGCCGAGGTGAAGAAGGCGGCCTACGCCTACCGCGCCGGCACGCACCAAATCAATCTGCTGTTCGACGCGGACAACGACAAGATCAAGATCGTCAGCCCCTATCCCAACGGCGACAAACTGATCGTCACGCCGAAGGCGGCCGGCGACGTGCGTGTGCGACTGCCGAGCTGGGCGGATCGGGCCGGCGTCGAAGCGAGTCTCGTCGCGCAAGGGCTGAGCTACGTCGTCGAAGGCGATTACGTAAAGGTGGTCGGCCCAGCGACGAACAAGCCATTCTACGTGGCGATGCCGCTGGCCGTGCGACAAGAGACGATCACGGTGAACGGTCGGGCGCTAACGGTCCGATGGCGGGGCGACAGCGTGGCGGCCATGAGCCGGATGGGCACGCCGATGCCGTTTTTTCCGGCCGTGTAGCGGCTACGGATCGTAACCGAGATTCGGCGACAGCCACCGCTGAGCTTCGGTCGCCGCCATGCCTTTGCGGCGGGCATATTCTTCAACTTGATCGCGAAGTAGTCGATCGACCGCGAAGTAACGCGCGTCCGGATGCGCGAAGTACAGCCCACTGACCGACGCCGCCGGCAGCATCGCAAAGTTCTCCGTGAGTATCACGCCGGCGTTCTCTTCGGCGGCTAGCAGGTCGAACAGTGTTCGCTTCTCGGTGTGGTCGGGCTGGGCGGGATAGCCGGGGGCGGGACGGATGCCGCGATACTTTTCCGCAATCAGGTCGTCGCTCGATAGTTGCTCCTCGCGGCCATAGCCCCAGTCGTCGCGGGCACGCTTGTGCAGCAACTCCGCGAACGCTTCGGCGAGCCGGTCGGCCAGTGCTTTGACGAGGATCGCTTGATAGTCGTCGTGGTCGGCCTCGAATTCGCGAACCAACTCGTCGGCACCGATGCCGGTCGTAACGGCGAACGCGCCGAGGTAGTCGTGCCGGCCGCTGTCGACCGGGGCGATGAAATCGGACAGCGCGTAATGGACATCCTGGCCCTTGCGCTGCCACTGTTGCCGCAGCGTGTGGAATCGGGCGGTTTCGGTCCCGCGCGAGTCGTCGCTATAGACGATGACGTCGTCGCCGTCGGACGCCGCCGGCCAGAATCCGTACACGCCGCGGGCCGTAACGCGCCGCTCGCCGATCATCCGGTCGAGCAACGCCTGCGCGTCTTCAAAAAGTTTGCGGGCCGCCTCGCCGACACGGGCGTCGTCGAAGATTGCCGGGTATTTGCCCTTGAGTTCCCAGGCCATGAAGAACGGCGACCAGTCGATGTACGGCAGCAAGTCGGACAGCGGGAAATCGGCAAGCACGCGGCGGCCGAGAAACGCCGGTTCGTCGATCCGCACGCTGCTCCAATCGGTCGCGAAGCGCTTCGCCCTGGCTTCGGCCAGCGGAATCAGCGTGGCTTGCTGGCGGAGATTGAACGATTCGACGAGCTTGGCCTGTTTCGTGCGGTTGTCTTGCTCGAATGGGGCACGCATCTCGACGCTCGACAAGCGATCGACGACGCCGACGCTTCGCGAAGCATCGACGACGTGGACCGTCGTGTGGCGATAAGCCGGAGCGATCTTCACGGCGGTGTGCTTGGCGCTGGTCGTTGCGCCGCCGATGAGCAGCGGGATCGTGAATTCGCGGCGGTTCATCTCGCGGGCGACGTGGGCCATCTCGTCGAGGCTGGGCGTGATCAAGCCCGACAGGCCGATCATGTCGACGCCCTCGGCCACTGCGGTGTCGAGGATTTTGTCGCACGCGACCATCACGCCCAGATCGATGATCTCGTAATTGTTGCAGCCGAGCACGACGCCGACGATGTTCTTGCCGATGTCGTGGACGTCGCCTTTGACGGTCGCCATCAGCACCTTGCCGCGCGCGCGGCCAGCCGTGCCAGCGGCGGCTTTTTCGACCTCCATGAACGGCAGCAGATACGCCACGGCCTTTTTCATCACGCGGGCGCTCTTGACCACCTGCGGCAGAAACATCTTGCCTTCGCCGAACAGGTCGCCGACGATCGACATTCCATCCATCAGCGGGCCTTCGATGATCGACAGGCCGGTGGGATACGTCTGGCGGGCTTCCTCGATGTCGTCGTCGATGAACTCGACGACGCCTTTGACGAGCGCGTGCGATAGCCGTTCGGCCAGCGGCAACTGCCGCCACGCGAGCGTTTCCTTGACGTCTGGGCCGCCCTTGGACTTCACCGTTTCGGCAAATGTGACGAGCCGTTCCGTGGCGTCGTCGCGGCGGTTGAGGAGCACGTCTTCGACGAGCTCCAGCACGTCGGACGGGATATCTTCGTACACGTCGAGCTGACCGGCATTGACAATGCCCATGTCGAGGCCGGCGCGGATCGCGTGGTACAGGAACGCCGCGTGCATCGCGCGGCGAACAACTTCGTTGCCGCGGAAGGAGAACGAAATGTTGCTCACGCCGCCGGAGACCTTTGCGCCGGGGCAAACGGATTTGATCTGCCGCACGGCCTCGATGAAGTTGACGGCGTAGGGATTGTGTTCCTCGATGCCCGTCGCGACGGTGAGGATGTTGGGGTCGAAGATGATGTCCTCGCCCGGCATGCCGACGACGTCGGTGAGCAGGTCGTACGCGCGCTTGCAAATGCGGACCTTGTCTTCGACCGCAACGGCCTGACCCTGCTCGTCGAACGCCATCACGACGACGGCCGCGCCGTACCAGCGGGCCAGTCGGGCTTGCCGAAGAAACGTCTCTTCGCCTTCCTTGAGGCTGATCGAGTTGACGATCGATTTGCCTTGCACGCACTTGAGGCCCGCTTCGAGGACCGACCATTTCGAGCTGTCGATCATGATCGGCACGCGGGAAATGTCCGGTTCGGACGCGACGAGGTTCAAGAACCGCGTCATCACGGCTTCGCTGTCGAGCAGGCCCTCATCCATATTGATGTCGATCACATT
>JAJDEG010000128.1 GCA_029259895.1 Planctomycetota bacterium | reverse complement strand
TCTCTACCCCGCACCGGCGTAACGTCGTATACTGCCCATAGCTGTGCTAATCGAAAGAAAGTGAAGTCCGCGGATGCCGACGAAACGGGAAACACGATCGAGGGTTTGGCGATGTTTCATCGCCGTTGCCGCGCTAGCGGTTTCGATCGCCCTCGGCGGCGCGGCTCAAGCTTGCCCGACGTGCGGAGCCGGCATGGCCGACGGCGGCGAGGCGGCGCAAAAGATGCTCAACGGCTGGTTCTGGAGTATCGTGTTCATGATGTCGATGCCGTTCGCTATCGTCGCGTCGCTCGGAGGGTACATGTACTGGATCGTCCGCAAGGCGCGACGGGCGCAGGCGGAGAATGGCGAATCCGTTCCCGTTCCCGCATGCCATGCCGCCCAGCACTCGACGCCGGCGCGTTCCGGCGTTACGCCCGCGACAACTTCGTAACGTCGGGCCTACCGCGGAGCAGATTGCCGTGGAACTCGACGATGAAGTTTGTCTGTGCTTTCACGTCACCAAGCGGAAGTTGCTCGGCTTCCTTCGCATCGAACGTCCCCGCCGCATTTCGCAAATGAGCGACTGTTTCGGCGCAGGCACCGGCTGCGGGTGGTGCCGGTCGTATCTCAAGCGGCTATTCGATCAGCACGCTGAGTCGACGGACGCTGCCGCTCGCGGTGCCGAGGCTGATCTCACGGCGGATGACTACGCCCGCGCTCGCGCCGATTATGTGCGCCGCGGCGGAGGAACGCCCCCGCCGGGCGCGACGCCGGTCGATCCTGCCGAGTGAAGGGCGCATGCGATGCATCGCGAACGCGTGGTGTCGACGGCTTACTTCGCCTTTTCTTTGCCGGCGTCGCGTGCGTTGCCAAAAATGCTCGCGTCGCTAGCCGCTTCGTCATCCTCTTTCGCCTCGCCGCCACCAGCAGAGAACGGATCAATCGCCGGGCGGCGCTCGTTGCGGCGATCTTTGCCCGCGGGTTCGCTATCGGCGGCAAACGGGTTGGACGTGGTGGAATCGCCCGAGTAGCCGAAGTCTAGATCGCGTGCTCGGTATATGGTGGCTGTTGGCCGCAGGAACTCGCGCAGCGGCGTCGACTCCTCGATTTCGACTTCCTTCGTGGTCACGCGTAGTCCATATGCCGTAACGACATATCGCACGTGCGCTATGTCCTCGATCGCTTTGAGGGCGGCGGAGAGCGGCACGTTCTCGAGCTTCAGCGTGATCGGTTCGCTCGTCAATTCCCGATCATCCGGCGTGTCGCGGTCGATAACGATGTTCGTGATGCCGTGTACGTCGTCGAGGAACGACATGACCTCGCCCAAGGGTACGTCGATGAATTCGAGGGTTGTCGGTTCGCTGAGTTTTGTCCGCAATCGATCGTGAAACGTGGTCGCAGTCGTCGGCACGACGGAACTGAAACCGCCTCCACGCGCGGCACTGCGGCGTAGCCGTTTCGTCGACGCCGTTCCTCCATCATCGACATCGGTTGCATTCGCCGAGTTCGTCGGCGATCCGGCCGACGTTCCAGTGGCGTCGTAGGACCGGCTCGCTTCGCCAGCAGAAAGAGAAACACTTCGCCGTGGCAAAAAGCCACCCATCGCACCCGGCGCGCCCATCATGTCTTGCATTCCCATTCCGCCGCCCGGCATCGATTGCCTTCCGGTAAGATAGTCGAGCGACGCGACGGCAGTTTCGAGTTGCGCCTCGGCTTTGGCGAGCGCCAGCTCCGCGTTGCCCACGGTGGCGAGCGCGCTGGTGACTTCTGTGGTCGACACAATTCCTTTTTCGGCATGCCGCTTGAGCATCTCCTGATGTTGCTTGCTCGTCGCGAGTTGCACCTTGGAGACGTCGACGACCTTGCGCTGATGGCGAATCGCTAGCACGGCGTCGATGATCTGCCGCGACACGTCGAGCCGCGTGCGGTCGAGTTCAACTTGTGCCGAACGGACTTTCGCTTCGGCCACGGCAATGTCCGGATTGCGCATCATGGCGCTGCCGAGCAACTCCGCGATGTTGTCGGAACGCGCTGACGCAGCGAGACCGTACGCTGACGCAGCTGGACCGTACCCCGACGATCCGTCGACATCCGGTTGGCCGGCTGGATTCGCTCCGGACCGTACACCATTAGGCGGTAATTCGCCGGTGGCACCGGCCGGAGCGCCAGCGTCGGCTTGCCTTTCGGCGGGTTCTGCGGCGGTCGGCTTGATCGCGGCAGCATTGGAAGCCGCCGAATCCGGTGCGCCCGTCTCTACGGCACCGGATTCCGCGGCTTCGCCGAACGGATCGGCTTGTCCATGTACGGACGGCGAGCACCATGTTGCGGCAAGCAACGCGGTCGCGACCGAGACAAGTCGGATACGATGGTTACGATTTCGACGCATGTTCGTTCTCCTGTTTGGCATCGAGACAAATGACTCGCAACAGCCACGTCCCATCTTGAGACGCGGCGGTGAATTCTTCGTCCGTGGCATACCGCAGCGCGACGCGATAACAGCGCAGCGCCTGTTCCGGATTGCGATCGGCCAATAGATGGTAATCTCCTAATTCGCGAAGCGAGTCGAACCGCGACTTTTTGACGGTCTTTTTGCGCGGCGCGAGCGCCATGCCCTTTTCCTCGACGCTCGCATCGCCGCGGTCGATCGCGCCGCGTTCTTCTTCTTTCGCGGCAATGCTGGTGCGAGCGGCGTCCGGTGCGGCTTCCGACGAAGATTTTCCGGCTGGCTCGACGACGTTCGTGCCGGCGTATGATTCGGCGGTCCGGTCGGCCGGCATCGCCGAAACTTGCTGCCAGGCGTAAATCGTGACGACGCCCAGCAAATAGCAGGCGGCCATGCCGGCGATCCGCACGGCGCGACGACGTCTCCGGCGACGCACGAATGCGGCCGTCGATTGACCGCGCAGCGCGTCGCGCAGAGCGTGCGATTCGTCGCCGACGCTGCCGAATTGTAATGTGCCGCCGAGCAATGCGTCGAGTTCGTCGGGCGGTTGGGTGGATTCGCTCATCGCGTGTTTTCCTGTCGTGAGTCGTCGTTTCGAACGTCGTCGGGCCGCTCGTAGACCGCGCGAAACGCCTCGCGGGCACGGGTGAGCAGCGATTCGACGGCCTTGGGCGTTTGGCCCCGTTCCTTGGCGATTTCGTTGACGCTCTGTGCGTCGACGTACTTGGCTCGCAGCACCATCTCGTAATGCTCCGGCAATGCGGCCAGGGCGGCCGTGATTCGTTCGGATCGTTCGGCTTGCAGGTCGTGACGGCCGGCGGACCCGTTGCCGCTGGCGTCGGCGTGCTGCGTTTCGTCGAACGGTTGAAATGTCTTTCGCCGCAGCGCGTCGCGTCGGAGGTAGTTGCGCAGGGCGTTGGCGGCGATTCCTCGCAGCCACTGTGCGAAGCCTCCTCGGCGCGGCTCGAAGCGGTCGAGCAGCCGCACGGCCGTCAGCCACGTTTCTTGCACGACTTCATCGACCGCCGCGCGACGGCCCGCCAGCCGCCACTGAACGTAGCGATGGACGGCGTCGAAGGCCCCGTCGTAGAGCGCCTGCCACGCCCGTTCGTCGCCGGCCAGCGCCGCGCCGTGCAACAGTTGCTCGCGAGAAAGACGGTCCGGTGGGGACATCGTTTGGCTTGCGAGTTTCGGTTGGTCGCGAC
>JAJDEG010000127.1 GCA_029259895.1 Planctomycetota bacterium | reverse complement strand
GCCCGGCATGGACGTAAGCGAGCCGGCATTCGGATCGGCCGCCGTATGGATCGATCCGGGCCGCCGAGCGCATGCCGAAGCGCTGGGCTATACCGTCGTCGAACCGGCGACCGTGCTGGCGACGCACCTCACGGAAGTCGTCCGCCGTAATGCCGCGGAACTACTCACCCGCGACGACCTAAAGCATTTGATCGACGAACTAAAGAAGACCTCGCCGGCGGTGGTCGAGGAACTGATCCCCGGCCAAATGAAGCTTGCCGAAGTGCAGCAGATACTCCAAAACCTGCTCCGCGAGCAAGTACCGATTCGCAACCTGCGCGGCATACTCGAAACGCTCGGCGACTACGCACCGCGGACCAAGGAGCCGGTGCTGCTCACCGAGTACGTGCGACACCAGTTGGCCCGCGTGATCTGCTCGCGGTATCGCGACCGCGAGAATCGCTTGTACTGCGTAACGCTCGACCCAGCACTGGAAGACCGCATTCGCGCGGGCATCGAACATACGGAACGCGGCTTGTTCATTCGCATGTCGCCGAAGGCCGTGGAAACGACGTGCGAACTGATTGCCGGCGAAGTCGAAAAGCTTACGCGGGCGAACCATCCGGCGCTGTTGTTGGTAAGTCCGCAAATTCGCGCCGGGCTAAAACAGTTGACCGAACCGCAACTGCCGAAGCTGGCCGTGCTCAGTTACAACGAGATCACGCGCGATACGCAGATCGAGTCGTTGGGCGTGGTGTTGGACGCGGGAGCGGCCGCAAGGACGTAAAGAGATAGGAGCAGCGTAGGGTGGGTCGAACGAAGGTGAGGCCCACCACCAGACCGAGCCGCAAACCGGTGGGCCTCACTTCGTTCGACCCACCCTACGAATTCGAAGAAAACTAAGAAACCCACTTTCACACAACGACAACCAGACATGGACGTCAAAACTTTTCGTGCCAAAACGATGCCCGAGGCGCTGGCTTTGGTCCGCACCGAACTCGGACCGGACGCCGCAGTGCTGCATACGCGCGAGGTTCGCGGGCTGCGACGGTGGCTTTCCGGCGGGCGAATCGAGGTCATGGCCTCGGTCGACGTAAACGTTCCCAGCCGACTGGCGGCGGCAAACCGAACGGCCGTGCCAGCCGCGGCAAGCACAGCGCCTGCACGCGTCGCCGCATCGACCGTTGCATCGACCAAGTCACCGTCCGCGTTACCGTCCGCGATACCGACGAGCGGTTCGGCATTGCCCGACTATCGGGCGAAGTTCCGCGACGACGCCGTTTCGACGAAGCTCGACGATCTATGCTCGCTCGTCGAGCAATTGTGTCGCCAGAGCGAAACGAAGTCCCTTCCGGAGATGCCCGAAGGCCTGTTCAAGCTATTCACCGATCTCATCGAAGCGGAAGTCGCCGAGGAGTTGGCCCGCGAATTGATCGAACGACTGCGTCGCGAGTCGCCGGGCGATCCGTTGGACGATCCCATGATGGCCAAGGCTCGCCTGGCGCGGATGATCGAGGAAGAGGTCCGCGTGACGGGACCGATTCGCCTCGGCAGCACGCGCCCGCACGTCGTGGCGCTCGTCGGCCCCACGGGCGTCGGTAAGACGACGACGATCGCCAAACTGGCGGCGAATTTTCGGCTGCGTGAAAAATGCCGCGTCGGCCTGATCACGGTCGACACATACCGGATCGCCGCCGTCGAGCAACTAAGAACCTATGCCGACATCATGGACCTGCCGATGGAAGTGGTCTCGACGCCGCGCGAAATGAGGCAGGCCGTGTCGCGGTTGTCGGCGGTCGACGTCGTGTTCATGGATACGGCCGGGCGCAGTCCGCGCGACGAACTGAAGATTCAGGAGTTGAAGACCATGCTAAGCGAGGCTGCGCCGAACGACGTATACCTCGTATTGTCGAGCGCCGCGAGCGCGGCGAGCCTGGCCCGCACGGCCGAGCAATTCTCGGCGGTCGGCACCACGGCGCTGGTTCTCACGAAGCTCGACGAAGCGACGGGTATGGGCAACCTGTTGCCGTTGCTACGCAGCAGCCAATTGCCGCTGTCGTACTTGACCGACGGCCAAAACGTGCCGGACGACATCCGCCTGGCCGACCAGCGCCGCATCGCGCGGCTGGTGCTCGGCATGGAGGCGTAGCCGTTCGAGCGTTGTCCGTAGTCGCGAATTCTCAAAACCGAGTCCCGAAAACCCCAATCCCGAACCCGACTCCCATGTCCGATCAAGCCAACGATTTGCGTCAATTGATGCAGACGCTCGCGGAGCGTCGTACTTCGCCACCGGCGCGTCCTCGGTCCGTCGTCGTTTGGGGTGCCCAACGCGGCGTCGGGGCGACGGCGGTTTCCGTGAATCTGGCCGTCGAACTGGCACGACACAATCGTCGCGTCGTCCTCGTCGACGTCGACTCGAAGGGGAGCGCGACGCGACTCTGTCGCCTACACGAACCGAGCGCCGCGCATCGCAGCGGCACGTCCGGCGCGTCGCTGGTCGACGTCTATCGCGGCCGCCGCAAACTGTCCGAAGTCATACGCCGCGGAACGCACGGACTGCGGGTCGTCGGCAATGTCGGCGGCGACGCATCATTCGAGCCGACGGAGGAGGAAATCGCCGGACTGACGGCGGCGATTCGTTCGCTGGGCAACGAAGCCGACCTGGTGATCGTCGATGCCGGATGGGGATTGTCGCCGGCGGCCGAGCGGTTGTCGCGCGACGCCGACGCAGTGCTCGTCGTAACGACCGCCACCGATGCGGCGATCATGGAAGCCTACGCGGCGATCAAACGCCTCATCGCGGTCGAGCCGGATTCAAAGGTGTCGGTGCTGCTTTCGCGGTGCGGCACCGTCGACGAGGCGGACGATGCGTTCGTCCGACTTCGGCACGGCTGCAAACGCTTCTTAAACACAACGATCGAATCTGCGGGCAGCATCGTCGAAGACCCAACCGTGGCCGACGCGCAGTCGTGCGCCGCGCCCTTCGTCGTGCTGTCGCCGCGATGCGAGGCGGCTCGTGGCGTTCAACAAGCGGCCGAACACTTGCTGGGCGCAATATCGACACACTCCTCGCGGTCGGCGTCCGAAGACGCCACCGCGGCGAACATTCGGCTCGACGACGAGGCGTTGCTGGCGGTGAGCGACGCGGCGTAACCTCACAATCGGCCGATCGCCACGTCCGTATTGCTGGCGCTGGCGACACATTTAGCGGTCGTTGCCTGAATCGCGCGGCGCGTCGCATACCGAATCAAACTCACAATACCGTCATAACCCAAAAAAGGAAAAAACGGCTCAACCCGAACGCAGGTTTCGTCCGATAACTGGTCTCACGCGGCGCAACGCCTACGGGCGTTAAGCTGCGCATCCTACGGCAAGTTTGACGTCGATTCGAGGGCCTTCTGGTGGGACGAACATACGCGGGTGTACTCGGCTGTCTGGCATTTGCCACGGTCTTGGTTCACGGCGCGATGCACCAGGCGGGCGTGGAATCGACGATCTTGCGCGCCGTGGGAATGTTGATGGGATTCGCAGTTGTCGGGTTCCTGCTCGGCAGCGTCGCACAGGACGTGGTCGAGGAATCGGTTCGCGCAAGAATGGCCCAAGAGCTTGCGGCACGAGCGGCGGAAGAACAAGAAGGTGCTTCCGCCGCAGCCCCGCAAGCCTAGCCCCAACCGGGCACGGCCAGCCGCGACCGACGACTCGATAGCGGACGACCGAACGCGAATTCACATCGCGACGAAACAATAAAAAAACGACGCGTAGTTGAGAAGGATCTCAGCGAGCCGCAACTGCGGCGCGTTCACGGAGGAATACATGGCCACGACGACGATCGCCCCCGAAGAAATCGAACAGCTTTGGCCTGCCTACAAAGCCGACATGAATAGTCAGGAGCTGCGCAATCGGCTCGTCGAGACGTATCTACCGCTGGTGAAGTACAACGCCGAGAGGATTTGGGCGCGACTGCCCGACGGCGTCGAACTCGACGACTTGATCAGCGTCGGCGTATTCGGCCTGATGGACGCCATCGACGCGTTCGACATGTCGCGCGGCGTCAAGTTCGAGACGTACTGCGTGCCGCGAATTCGCGGGGCGATGCTCGACGAACTACGGTCGATGGACTGGGTGCCGCGGCTCGTTCGCTCGAAGGCCAGCAAGCTGAACGAGGCGCTGCGAACGCTCGAAGCGCGCCTCGGTCGCGCGCCGACCGACGTGGAACTCTCCGGCCATATGGGCCTGTCGCAAGCCGAGTTGGATAAGCACGTTCAAGAGGCCAACGCCGTCGGCCTGATCAGCTTGAATAAGAAGTGGTACGAGACCGACAGCTACAAAGACGTGCGCGAGATCGATATTCTCGAAGACAAGAAGGGCGAAGACCCGACGCGCCGCATCCAAAAGAACGACCTGATGCGATTGGTCACCAAGGGCCTCAACCGCAACGAGCGGCTCATCATTCTTCTCTACTACTATGAAGAAATGACAATGAAGGAGATCGGTGCCACGCTCGATCTCTCCGAAAGTCGCGTCAGCCAGATGCACAGCGCGATCGTGTCTCGGTTGCAAGGACAACTCGGCTGCCGGCGGCCGGAGTTCGGTGCCGTATAAGTGCCGAATTGAAGAATTGAAACCGACGCATTCGCGATTCAATCGCGCGGCGGCGATTAGAACAACCGCGCTCCGCCGCTGTTCGACATCAGCCAGTCGTAAAAGGTGTAGAGCACGGCGGCTGTGGCGAGGACGGTGAGGATCACGCGGGCCGTGTGAAATGTGGAGCCGTGGGTTCTTTCGCCGGCCGTCTCGTCCGATAGGTACATGCGACCGTCAGGCGTCGTTACCGCCGTGTCGTCTTCGACGAAGTCACGATTGCAGGCGGCACAACGTCGGGCGAACTGCGGCCGAAAGACTTCGTCGCACGTGGGGCAAATGACCGCCGCCGAATGTCGCGCGCGATCGAGCCTGGAATCGCTCTGGGCGGGTGATACGGGCGTCGGCGCGCCGAAAGCTTGCTCCCACGCGTCACCCGTCGTATCGCACGCAGGACAGCGGGTCGAACGGGCAGCTCCGCACGACGGACAATGCGGCCATTCAACCAGCGTCTCGCCAGGGCGAGGCCCAACGTTGCGAGCGGGCATACTGCCACGGCGGATGTCGTCAGATGCCGGTGCGATGGCCGTATCTCCGGATTTCTATGAGGCGAGGGCCGCGATGAGGCATGTGGCGGACCATTTGACGCGATCGCTAACGCCACAATCCTACGCAATCGCCTTGTCCGAAGTCCAGCGGCGATTTTCCTTTCCCGTCGCGTCGGCCTCAGTGAGGGAACGACTTGCGCGTTGAACGCCCCCAAGGCAATTGGGAAGAAAACAACGCCCTGCCGGAACGCGAAAAGTGGGCATCCATGCCACTTGGCCCCGTCCTTGGTGACTTGCATCCCGACCGGGTGACGACGGTTGGGGGAAACGCGGACGGTGCGGATGCGCTTTTCGTGATCGCGGCAGGGCGTGTGTCAGTTGATCGACTTAAGGCTCGAGTTAGCTCGATAAGTCGTCGAATAGTTTTGGAAAATCTGTCATGTGAGATTCGAGGTGCGTGCGCCAACTTGCGGGCGTCCAAATCTCGACGCAAACGGCCGCGCCGACGAGCAATACGTCGGTGCCTGGCTCCGTATTGAGGAACTCGCGAAATCCGTCGGGGATCAGCAGCCGACCTCGGTCGCCTAGCTCGACGTGTTTGTGCCGCGTCGAAAGCAATCGGCCGAGCAACTGCACTTGTTCCAACCGGCCCTCCAGCTTGCCGGCTCGCATCTTTCCTTTGACCAGTTCGACGCCGCTGTCGAGCCGCGACTGCCAATGCTTGGCATTCCACAAACTCAGGCAGCCCGGTCGCTCCTTCGCCAGGATGCACTGCGGTCCGTCGGCCAAAAGCAGCGTCGTCAACTCGGCCGGAATCGCCACGCGAAACCGCTCATCGAGCGTACGCGGAAATTCGCCGAGAATGAATTCGCCGGTTATCGCCATCGGATCGCAGTTGCGGCGGACTCCGTTTCGCCAAGGCTAGTGGGCGTTATTCCCGCAAACAGTGTTTTGTTATGTCTAGCGTGGGCATAAATCCCACAAATCAGCCTCGGAGTCTAACATCAATTCGCGGCCTTGCAACACCCCTGAAAAAAAGATGCGGGTTTTCGCCAACGGTCGCCGGTGCGCCAGCGCACATCCATTCAGCGTCGCAATTCTTTTGGCAAGAAAACGTTCTGCGTCGGCGTAGCGGCCGCCGCCGTCGTTTGCATGGCGTCGTTCGCACGGCGTCAGCTTCCCAATGTCATTCGCCCAGCGTCGATTCTCGCCGCAAGATGTGGTGATAGTGCTGAGCGAAGCGATGGGCCTCGTCGCGGACGTATTGCAGCAGCCGCAACGCAAAAGAATGCCGGCTCAACCGTAGCGATTTCGGCCGGCCCGGTACGAAGACTTCCTCCTGGCGTTTCGCGAGCGAAATCACGGTCGGCGGCTCCAACTCGAGTTGGGCAAACGCCGCCATGCCCGCGTTGAGTTGGCCCTTGCCTCCGTCGATCAGCAGAATGTCCGGCCGCGGTTCGTCTTCGTCGTGCAACTTCTTGAACCGTCGAGCCACGACCTCGTGGATGCTGGCGAAGTCGTCCACCGCATTTGGCCCACGCTCGGCGACGCACTGAATCTTGTAGTGTCGATAGCCGGGCTTGAACGGCAGGCCGTCGACGAAGCGCACCAGGCTCGCCACGGTTTCGCCGCCGCCGAGGTGGGCGATATCGACGCCTTCGATAATGCGCGGTTCTTCTGCCAGGTTGAGCACTTTCTTGAGTCCCTTGAGGCCCTTCTTCGGGTCTACAAAAAACACCTCTGGCTGCACGTGCTTGTCGAGCTTCCCACGCTGGTCGAGCGTTTCGAGCTGGTGAATCTCGTCGCGCAAACGGGCGGCGGTCTCGAATCGCCGATCCGCCGCCGCCGCTTTCATCTCGGCCTGCATCTCGCGGAGCAGCTTCTTCTTGTTGCCGTCGAGGAACATCCGCAGCCGAGCAATGTCGCGTCGGTATTCCTCCTTCGAGATCCGCAAGTTGCACGGTGCGGTGCACTGGTCGATCGACGCCAACAAACACGGCCGAAACCACCGCCACTTTTCGTCGCTTTCCTCGATGTCGAGGCTGCACGTGCGGAATTTGAATATCTTTTGCAGCACGCCGATCGCCGCCCGCAAATCGCCCGACTTAAGAAACGGTCCGTACAGTTTCACGCCCCGCGACTTCGGCTCGCGCGTGCATTCGACGCGGGGAAAGTCCTCGCCGGTCGTAATCTCCAGATACGGATACGATTTGCCGTCCTTTTGCATCTGGTTGTATTTCGGCTGAATATCCTTAATCAGCCGCGACTCCATCATCAGCGCGTCGACCTCGCTTTCCGCGGCGAGAAAATCGACATCACGGATCTCCTTGACCAGGCGCGCGGTCCGTTGATCTTCGGCGGCCGCCTTAAGAAAATAGCTGCCGGCTCGGGCGCGGAGGTTCTTGGCCTTGCCGATGTAGATCACGCGGCCTTGCACGTCCTTCATCAGATAGACGCCCGCCGTGCGAGGGAACTCGCGCACTTTGGCTGCGGCGCGGCGAAAGCCGAGCGAGAAATCGTCGGGTACGCCGCCCGCGTCGTCGGCGTTGGGAACGTTGCCGTCGGCGTCGTTGGCTTGCGTCGGGGCGTCAGAACGTTTGCGCTTGCTCATGGCCGAGGAATTATACGGCGCTGGCAAGGCGTGGCTCGACGGGAAAGACCGCGCTCAACCGGCATCGGCACGCGTGGACGACGAGGACGCGGCTTCGTCGTCGGCTTCGCCCACGTCGCCGTCGCTGGCTTCCGACGCGAGGACATCATCGTCTTCGTCATCCTCATCGACGGGCGGCGGCGGAGGCGGTCGCGTAAACGCGTCCAACGCCGCCGTTCGGTCGTCCTCGATCTGAAACAACGTGTCCAGCCTCATCGTCGAAAATGCGTCGTACACCTCCGGACGCAGCGAACAAAGAATCAACCGAGCGCCGGCGTTCGTTAGCGCCGTGTTGAGCATAATCAACTGCACGATCGCCGAGCTGGTCACGAATTCGACGCGGCCCAAATCGAGCAGCACTTGCCGCGCACCATCGGATGACACCAGTCGCGTCAGTTCCGGTTCCAAATCGTTGCTAGCCGCTTCGCCGCGGATTTCCTTGTCCAAAAGGCACACCACGGCCACGTCGCCGTCCTGCGATACCTCGACGTGTCGGTAGAGCGTCATAGGAGCCGAATCCCGCGGGCAATCGGTTTGATTGAGTCGGTATGCTTCCGTCGTGCCGCATCGACGCGCCGGCACCGGCCGCCATTGGGCAGTTTTCACTATAAATGGTTATACTTGGATCGTCGGGTCGACTCAAGTCAACGTCGCCCTTTTGCGGGCGAAATGCACGCTACCGTCTCGTGGGATGCCCAATACGAACCTCGGAGCTCTTCGCGTAGCCGGCCGCACGAAATGCGCGATTCGCGTCGAATTCGGTGGGGTTATCGCG
>JAJDEG010000126.1 GCA_029259895.1 Planctomycetota bacterium | reverse complement strand
ATCGGCGGCACGCCCGGATCGACCAACATCTACCTCGACACGTCCCCGCCCACCACGCCGACGAATCTCTCCGCCGTCGTCGCCGGACCGACGCGCATCGACCTCGCCTGGACGGCCTCGACCGACCCCGAAACCGGCATCGAACGCTACAACATCTATCGCGACGACGTGCTATACGACTCGTCGACGGAAGCCACGTACAGCGACACCGTCGCCCTGCCCGGCATTTCCTATTCGTACAGCGTGTCCGCCGTCAACGGCGGTGGCACCGAGGGATCGCTAAGTAATTCCACGCCTGGCACGATCATCATGTCGATCCAGTCGGCCTCCGCGCCGCTGGAGAATCGCGTCCGCGTCGGGTTTAGCGAAACGGTTCAGGCCGCGGGCGCGTCCAGCGCCGCCAACTTCGCCATCGACGGCGGTATCCAAGTCCTCGCCGCGTCGCTGTCGGCCGATAATCGCTCCGTTCTCCTCACCACTACGGCCCTCGCGCCCGGTCAGGCATACAACGTCTTCGCGACAAACATCGTCGGCACATCCGGCCGCACGATCGCGCCCAATTCTTCCTTCGAAGTTGTTCTTTCCAACATCCGCCAGGACTTCTCCGTTCGCCACGTCAATAAGGCCGGTGGAGTCGTCGCCAGCCTCGACGATGCCGATGCCCTCTTGGCTCTGCCGCAGGGCAACCCCGGTATCGCCAGCCAGACCAGCGGCTTCTACCCGACCGTGAACTTCCGCGACGACGACGGAATATCCACGTCCGGATTCTTCCCGCTCGACGACGCGTTCCCCGCGAATACTTTAGGCAACAACAACGATTTCGCCGTCCAGGCCACGACCACGATCACCGTTCCCACCAACGCGGCCGGCGATTGGACGTTCGCCGTCGGCATCAAGCCGGAACCGGTGATCGCGATTCCCGCCGGAGCGACGTGGCGCTATCTCGACGACGGCAGCGACCAAGGCACCTCCTGGACGGCCGCCGGATTCGACGACAGCGTTTGGCAGCAAGGTCCGGCCCAACTCGGCTACGGCGACGACGACGAGGCCACGGTGGTCAGCGATGGTGGCGACCCCGCAAATCGCTACGTCACCACCTACTTCCGCAAGACATTCGACGTCGCCGACGCGTCCGCGATCGTATCGATGACGGCTCGCGTCGTGCGCGACGACGGTTTCGCCATGTACCTCAACGGCGTCGAAATCGTCCGCAACAACCTCGCCCCCGGTGCCGCGTTCGACACGCTTGCATCGGCCACCGTCAGCGGCGTCGACGAATCGAACTTCAACACCTTCGACAACCTCAGCCTCGCCTCGCTCGTCACCGGCACGAACGTGCTCGCCGTCGAAATCCATCAAGTGGGGCCGACAAGTTCCGACATCAGCTTCGATCTCGAGCTGCTTCTTTCCGACATCGCACCTCCGCCCGCGCCGACCGTTACGACCATCGTTCCCACCGGCTCGGATTGGAAGTTCCTCGATGACGGCTCGAACCAGCTATTGCCGATCAACGGTGCAGCCTGGTTCGGCCACCCCGCGTACGACGACAGCACCTGGGACAGCGGCCCGGCCCAACTCGGCTACGGTGACGGCGACGAGACCACGACCGTCGGTTTCGGCCCGGACTCGGCTAACAAATTCCCCACGACCTACTTCCGCCGTCAGTTCACCGTTGCCGATCCCTCGCTGTTCGCCAAACTATCCGTCGACATCCTCCGCGACGACGGTGCGGCCGTTTATCTCAACGGCGTCGAAATCGTCCGCACGAATCTCAATCCCAACGCACCATTCAATCAGTTCGCGACCGCGACGGTCAGCGGTGCCGAGGAAACGACGCAATTTATTTTCTTCGACAACATCGACGCCTCGCTGCTCGTGGCGGGCACGAATACGCTTGCTGTCGAAATCCATCAGACCGGTGGGAACAGCTCCGACATCAGTTTCGACATGCGGCTCGACGGATTCAGCCGCGCTTCGGACGACGGCGTTCGTCTCCGCATCGACGGTCAAGACGTGATTGTCGCCGGCACCGGCAATTCCGCCGCCGACCGCGTCGGTACGGTTAACCTCTCCCCCGGCACCCACGACATCGACCTCGTCTACTTCGAACGCGACGGCGGGTCGCAGCTCGAACTATTCGCCGCCCCCGGTGCCCGATCCTTCTTCTCCAGCGACTTCAAACTCGTCGGTGACGTCGAGGGCGGCGGCCTGTCCGTCTCCACCACCGGCACGCCCCCAAATCAATCGCCCGTCGTCACCGACATCCTCGTCAGTGGCTCAACGTGGACGGCCGGCTACCTCGCCGATTTGGCCGCCACGGGCCAGGGCGACGGCGGCATTTCGCTCGTCGGACGCCCAACCACCGGCGCGGCCGGCGCGCTCCATTCGACGTCGCTCGATCAGATCAAGATCCGCTTCGGCGACGACGTCGCCCCCAGCCAGTCGCACCTCAACGTGTTCGGCGTCAACATCGCCGACTACGCCGCCACGGTCGGATTCGCCCCCGGCGAATTCAGCTACGACGCGCCGACGCGCACCGCTACCTGGACGTTCAATGAACCCTTCCGGGCCGACGCGCTGCGAATCGTTCTCGACGACGCCGTCACCGATCTCGGCGGCGCGTCGCTCGACGGCGAATGGATCGACGGCGTCAGCACGTTCTCCGGCGACGGCACGCCCGGCGGCGACTTGCGTCTTCGATTCGACGTCCTCCCCGGCGACCTCGACGCCAGCGGCCAAACGTCGATCGCCGACGTTCACTTCGGCCGTCCAGCCCAGTTCTCCGACACCAGCCATCCGATTTACGATCCGCTCCTCGACGTCGACGGCAACGGCCTGCTCAACGTCGTCGACCTCACCCTCGTCCGCAACTTCGATGGAAACACGCTGCCGGCGGGCACGCCCGGTGGATCGCCCGCCGCCGCGGCCGGTGCGGTCGTGGTATCGACTCGCCCGTCGCGACCCACGACATCGCGTCGCGCGGCCGGCGTCGACCGCGCAATGGACGCGGCGTTGCAAGTCGGCGTCAGCGAGCGAAAGTTAACGGCCCGCGCGCGATCGCGCTACACGATCCGTTCGTTCCAGCAAGCCCCCCAGCAAGCCACCGACGCCGCACTTTCGGCAATCGACGGCGACGCGGAACTCTCGCGTTCCACGCTGCGACGGCTCCGTGCCAGCCGTTAAACGCGATCGCCCGATATTCCTCGAAGTTCGTCGGCCGCCTCGCCGATCACCGCCTCGACGAGCCGCTCGATGTGTTCCGCGCTGTGCCCCGCCGTCAGGCTCACCCGCAGCAGCGATCGCCCCAGCGCCACGGTCGGCGGCCGAATGCCGGGCACGAACAACCCCCGCGACCGCAGCGATTCGGCAAAATCCATCGCCCGCTTCGCGTCGCCGACGACAATCGGCACGATCTGCGTGCAACTTCGCCCCGTGTCCCAGCCTTGCTCGGTAAACCTCGTCCGCAAACGCTCGGCCGTGGCCAGCAGATCGGCGCGCCGCTCCGGTTCATCGCGAACAACGTCGAGCGCCGCGCAAGCCGCCGCGCAAACGAAGTCCGGCGGCGCGGTCGAAAACACGTACGCCCGCGCGCGATTGAACAACCAATCGATCAGCCGCCGGCTTCCCGTCACGAATCCGCCGGCGCACCCCAGCGCCTTGCTCAGCGTCCCCACATGAACGTCGACGGCGTCGCACACCCCCAGCGCTTCGGCCACCCCGCGCCCGTTCGCGCCGAAAACGCCCGTCGCGTGCGCCTCGTCCGTCATCAGCATCGCCCCTCGCCGCCGCGCAACGTCGGCAATCTCAACGAGCGGCGCAACGTCGCCATCCATGCTGAACACGGTGTCGGTAACGATCAGCCGTTTGCCTTGTCTCGTATAGCCGCCGAGCAGTTCATCGAGATGCCCCGCGTCGCCATGCCGATACACGAACGTCTCCGCCCGCGACAGCCGACAACCGTCGATGATGCTGGCATGATTCCGCTCGTCGCTAAAAACCGCGTCGCCCGCTCCCACCAGAGCGGCAATCGTCGCGCAGTTCGCCGCAAAGCCAGACGAAAACACCAGCGCCGCTTCGGCCCGATTGAATTCGGCCAGCCGCGTTTCCAGCCGCGCATGCCAAGCGCTCCGCCCCGTCACCAGCGGACTAGCCCCCGCGCCCCCAAAACGTGCCCCGCCGTCGCGTTCCTCCAACGCCCCGCGCACGGCCGCCGCCAGCCGCTCGTCTCCGGCCAGATTCAAATAGTCGTTCGACCCAAAATTAACGAGCCGCTGCCCATCGACGTCGATCTCCGCCCCTTGGCCCGATTCCCGCACCATCGGCCAACGCCGCAACCCGCGCGCTTCAAGCACGCCCAGCTTGTCGTCGATCCAAGCCAGCGGGTCGAGAGAATCGTTCATCGTGAAATCGAGAAAGCCGCCATCCGACGCCCACGGTCCACCGCCACCGGCCCGCTATCGTACCTCGCTCGGCGCTCGCGCATAAGCGAATAACGCCGCCAGTAGCACCGCGACCACCACGCCAAACGCCGTGGCATACGCCGGCAATCCGTTCGCCGCGGCCAGCGTGACCGTCCCGCCCACCAGCGGCGAACCGACCAGCGTGCCGACATCCATCGACGCCAACATCAACGTCGTCGCCAGTCCGCGATGCCGATCCGGAAACGACATCGCCCCGCCCGCCATCAGCGTCGGAAACAACAGCGCGTGCGAAATCCCGGCAAACACGGCCGGCAGCGCCAACATCGCGTACCGATCGACCGCCAGATACCCAAACACGCTCACCACGGCCAGCGCCAGCCCGACGAGAATCACCGGCCGCACGCCGAATTCGGCCGACATCCGCCGCGTCGCCAGCCGCGCAAAAAACGCCGTCGGCGCATACACGAGAAAGAACAGTTTCATCTCGCGAATGCCCAACTCCGCCAAATAAGGCCGCAGAAACGTCGACGGCAGCGTGATCAATATGCCCATCGCAAAACCGACCGCCAGCAGCGCGCCCGGCTGATACCGCCGCAGCAACCACAGCGTATGCGGTCGTCGCCGCCGCTCAGGCGCAACCGAATGCCGCGTCGCCCAAGCCGCCGCGACGAGCGCTACCAACCCCAGCCCCGCGGAGAGCAAGAACATCTGACGCATCGCCGCGGATTGCTCGGCCAGCGACGCCGACTCAATTCCGCCGGAGATCAAGTCCCCCAGCACCGGCCCGATCGCCATGCCGATGAAACCGGACGTGCCGAGCGTCCCCAACACTTCCGCCATCCGCCAAGCCGGTACGGTCCGCGAGATAAACGTAATCGACGAACCGAACACGCCCGCGATGGCGACGCAATACAGAATCCGCAGCGCATACACCGCCGGGCCGTGAATCGTCGTCACCAGCACATGTGCCGCCACCACCGCCGCGAACAACGCCTGCGAAGCCAGCCACACGCGCCGCGGCCCAATGCGATCGATGCCCGCCCCCAACCACCACCGCATCGCCAAACTACCGGTCATGCCGATGCCGACAATCCATCCCAGTTCAAGCTCGCCGCCCCCGAACAGCGTTACGAAATCGGCATACCGATACAACAGCGCCGCGGCCGCGGTCAGTGCGCCGTTCGACAAGTAGCACAGCCAGAACGTCGCCCCATACACCGACGGCATCGGCTTCGTCGGTTTCGCAGGCGGCTTGGCCGACGCCCGTTCGTTCGCAGCGCTTTCGAGACTCGTTGGCGCGTCGAGCGCCGGTTCAGCCGGGTCGCCAACGACGAAATCAGGTACGGAACCGAGAGGGCGGATCATGAAGGAGGGCGTCACGGCGCTGGCGGTGGGAATTGCACGCATTATAGCGCCATCGCGAGCATCGCCGAGGTCGGTTGGCAAGATTTTCGCCGTCGCGGCAGAATCGCTCACACGAATGGCCTCCAAGCGAGGGGGTGTCGCGCCACCGCCGACATCGCCGCCGGCATCCCCGCGTAATAAGCGTAGTAAGGTAGAATCGCATGGCCCGGCATCGGGCAATCGGCCTAGCGGCGAACCGTTCGCTCCCGCGCGAGCCGACGCGAATTGGACAGCCACGCAAGTCAAAAGGTTCGACGCCGAGCGGCTCGGCTTACTCGCCCCGCGGTGACGCGGTCGGCGTGTTCGCCCGCCAGTGCATCGCCCAACGCGAACTCAATACCGGTGACAGACGCATGGGAGCAACAGCATTGCAAGACGAACGGATCGCCCCGCAAGAGGATGCCGGCGATAGCGAAACGCCGGCCACCGGCCGCACGCTGATCACGCTCGCCACGTACAACGAGATGGAAAACCTCCCGCGGCTGGTCGACGAAATCTTCGCCGCCGTTCCGTCCGCCGACTTGCTCGTAATCGACGACAACTCGCCCGACGGCACTGGCCGCTGGTGCGACGAGCGAGCCGAGAGCGACCAGCGCGTGCATTGCCTCCATCGCGCCGGCAAGCTCGGCCTCGGCACGGCCACCGTCGCCGCCATGCAGTACGCCATCGACGGCGGCTACGACTACATGGTCAATCTCGACGCCGACTTCAGCCACCCGCCACGCTATTTGCCGCAACTGATCGCCGGACTCAACGAGCGCGAAGAAGGCAACAACCGCGGCGACTGGCGGTACGACGTAATGATCGGCTCGCGCTACGTCAGCGGCGGCAAGATCGAAGGCTGGCCGCTGAAACGCCACGTCATGAGCCGCTGCGTCAATCTCTACGCCCGCTGTCTGCTCGGCCTCGCCCCGCGCGATTGCAGCGGAGCGTTCCGCGCCTACCGCGTTGACGTGCTCCGCAAACTCGACTTCAATGCCATCCGCTCCCGCGGATATTCCTTTCAGGAAGAAATCCTCTGGCTCCTCAAACGGGCCGGCGCTCGCTTCGCTGAAATCCCCATCACGTTCGTCGAACGCCAATACGGCCAGTCAAAAATCAACTCCCGCGAAGCCTACGCGGCCCTCGGCGTAATTCTTCGCCTCGGCATAAAGAACTACGTCCGTATCTAAAGCGTATATGGTGTGGCGTTTGGCGAGAGCCGGTTTCTCGTCGCAGCGAACGACCGCACCGTCCGCTCCAATCTGATCCGCCAAATCTCAACGGCCGCAAAGCCCAAGATCGCATGCCTACTTATCTCGTCACCGGCGCGGCCGGATTCATCGGTTCGCGCGTCGCCGCCATGCTGCTCGACGCCGGACATCGCGTCGTCGGCATCGACGCGCTCAACGACGCCTACGACGTTCGCCTGAAGAAATGGCGGCTCGAACGCCTCACCGGCCGCGACGGCTTCACCTTCGAGCAACTCGACATCTGCGACCGTCCCGCGCTCGCCGCCCGCTTCGCCGCCGACGCCGCCAAGAGCAATGCGACCCCGTACGACGCCGTCCTCAATCTCGCGGCCCGCGCCGGCGTCCGCCCGTCGGTCGAAAACCCGTGGGTCTACATCGACGCCAACGCCACGGGCACCCTCAACCTCCACGACCTCTGCCGCGAACGCGGCGTCAATAAGTTCGTCCTCTCCTCAACCTCCAGCCTCTACGGCGCGCACAATCCGATCCCCTACCGCGAAGACGCCGACACCAACCGCCCGCTCTCGCCCTACGCCGCCTCGAAAAAGGCCGCCGAAGCGATGTGCTATTCGTATCACCACCTCCACGGCCTCGACGTCACCGTCCTCCGCTACTTCACGGTCTACGGACCCGCTGGCCGCCCCGACATGAGCGTCTTCCGCTTCGTCCGCAACATCGCCGAGGGCGAGCCGATTATGGTCTTCGGCGACGGCAGCCAACAACGCGACTTCACCTACATCGACGACATCGCCCGCGGCACCATCGCCGCCGTGAGATCCGTCGGCTACGACACGGTCAACCTCGGCGGCGACCGCCCGGTGAAGCTGATCGACGTTATCGAGAAAATCGAATCGCTCACGGGCAACCAAGCAAACATCGAATACCGCCCCGCCCACCCCGCCGACGTCCTAGCCACCTGGGCCGATATTCACCAAGCCGAAAAACTCCTCGGCTGGCGGCCGGCAACGAGTATCGACGAAGGCTTAGCGGCGTGCGTCGAGTGGTATCGCAGCAACCGCGAAATCATGCGCGGCATTTCCATCGGCGAATGACTCGCGAGCTAAAAGCTTCGCTATAATGCGAGTCGGCGCGGCAAGGGAATCTATTGCGATTTGTCCGCGCCGTTGCGATCGCCGCGCGGAGCCGAAGTCGTGCCAGAAACCATCCCCGAAGCACC
>JAJDEG010000125.1 GCA_029259895.1 Planctomycetota bacterium | reverse complement strand
CGCGTGCTGTTTCTCGGCGGCGACGTGGACGAAAATGGCCGGGCGGTCGACGACCACGTGGCGATTCGGTTCGACCAATTGCTACAGCGGTATGAACTGGCCGCGATGAACTGGGATACGGCCAACGGTATATTTTTGATGGAAGAGGGTCCGACCGGCACTCGTCCGGCGCTCTCCTACGCCTTCTACACGGCATTTTCGACGGAGCAAACTGCGTTCGATCTTCGCGGCGGCAGCGACGAGTTGCATGCCGACGCCGGTTATGTCTTCCCTGGGCGGCCCGCGGACACGTGGGGACTCAACGCATCGGATCGCGTCAACGGCGCGACGCTCAATACTTTGGTCGTCGACGGCGGCAACGGCAGCGACCGGATTTTCGGCGGGCCGCTCGACGACACGATTCGCGGCGGTGCGGGCGACGACTTTCTCTCCGGCGGATTCGGCAACGACAGCATTTTCGGCGGCACTGGCAACGATCTAATCTTCGGCAACACGGGCACGCCGCCGGACCGGTACGAAGCCGTCACGCGCGGTGCGACCACGTCGGTGAACGACGAGTTCACGTTCGCGGCTCTGGTCGCCGCGGCCGATGCTCAGCCCGGCGCGTCGCTAACCGGACTATCGCTCCACGAAGGCGACCGCGGCGACTGGTACATCTTGCCGACGCCGGGTGCGCGGCAGTTTGGCTCCGCCGGCCGCAGTGCGCTCTCCGCCGACATGCTTTCGGCGATGACTGAAGGCGGAACGTCGCTGCCGGTGACGCTATTCGCCGCCGCCGATGCGGACCCTTCCGCGGCGCTCTCCATCGTGCCCGTCGAACAGTTTGAGGGCGTGCCGGAATACTACGTCGTTCACGTGCGGAACCCGGACGCGGGCGCGATCGAGCAGGGTGCTTACTCGTTGGAAATCCTTGCCGCGGCGGCGAATTCGACGGACGTGGCGTCCGCGGCGGCGGGGCCAGCCATTGCGACGGGCGATCCGGCTTTCCGCCCGGTGTTCATTCCGTTGGGCGACGTCAACGGCGACGGGTTCGACGATTTCATCGGCGCGGTCAAAGATCATCGCGGCAATGTGATCGACGTGTTGGCCGATCCGAACGCACCGATTCCTTCGACGTTCGCCCACGTGTACTTTGGCGCGGCCGATCCGGCGGCGATGTCGGCACCGGCGTTCACGCTCGAACTGCCTGCTCCGATTCGCGAGTGGTCGTTGGTCGGATCGCGGAGTTATTTGCTTTCGCCCGGCGATTACAACGGCGACGGCCGCAGCGACGTAGCCGTGATGGTGCAGGACGAAATCTCGCCGTTCGAGACGTCGAACTTCAGCAAGAACATTCAAGGCAAGCTGTACGTCATCGAGGGCACGGCGACGATCGGGCAGTCGGGCGCGCTCGATGCCGTGGCGGATGCGACGTTCCAACAGACGTTCGCTCACGTCGAGCGGCAACAACCGGCGTCGAACGTTGGCGACGTCACGGGCGACGACATCGACGATCTGCTGGTCGTCGCGCCGCCGTCGGGCACGATTACGAGTCCGCCACCGGTGCGCGTCAGCCTGTGGGCGGGCGTGGGCGGAACTCCGCTGGCGCTAGAGGAGTCGGTGCGCATCAGCGGCAGCGATGATGTCTTCGGCGGCACCGCGGCGCTCACCGCGGGGGGTGGCATCGGCGACTTCAACGGCGATGGCACGAACGATTTCGCGATCGTCGAGCGATCCGGCATCGGCACGAACATTTATGTCGTGTACGGCGGCACGGATCTTGCCCCGACTGGAAGCGTGCAAACGATTTCCGGATCCGGCACGGCCGCCGACGCGACGCTCACCGAGACGTCCTTCATGAACGTTGTGCGTTCGCTGAAGACCGTGGGCGACGTGAACGACGACGGCCGCGATGACTTTGCCATTGAAACGTCGGCGGGCACGTTGCTCGTGCCGGGGCAGGGCGCGATCACCGGTACGCACGGCATCGAGTCGCTCAGCGACGTGTTGACGGTTGGCGGCGTGGTCGACTATGAGTTCGACACGGACGTCGCTCAAGGCGATCTGGCCACCGCGTTTGCCGGCAGCTCGCTGGTGGTCAACGGCAACGGGGGCGCTTCTGTTTCGGGCGGTCGGCTGCGGCTGACCGGCGGGAACAGCACGAGCCAGTTCTTTTATCTCGGCGACGCGGCATCGGTCGGCGATCGACCGTTTGTGCTGGAAACGCGGTTGGGCACGAATCCCGGCAGCGGTGGGCTGAACGTTGGCGTGCGGATCGGCGACAACGACATCTACTTTTTCCCAACTTTCACGGGCGGCGCTTTTCGGATCGAAGGGCCCGGCGGCTCCGGCCTGACGAATAACAACATGGACTTTACGCCTGCGCAGAATGTGCTGCACACGCTGCGGGTTGAGGGCGACGGCGCGGGCAACTTCACAGTCACGGTGGTCGACGGCAACAATCCCAAGAAACAGTTCGTGCGGCAGTTCAGCAATCCCGGCAATCCCGGCGGCCCCGTCGCCTTGCGCCGATTTAGCGGTAGCAGCAGCGGCCAGGCGTTCTTCGACGGCATCACGATCCGGCGCAACGATACGCTCGTGTTCGCCGCGGGCGACGTCGACGGCGACGGTGCGGACGATCTCGGCGCGGCGGCAGTCGAGCGCTCGACAAGGCTCGTCGAAGACGGCTCGGTCCTCGGCCATCAAGTCGGCCGCGCGTATTTCGGCGGCAGTGCGGTTTACGACGCGTGGCTTTCGGACGGACTCTCCGCGGCGGATCTCGTCTTCGAGCCGAGCCGCGCGCTGTACGCCAGCCCGCGGGCTCCGACTTTGCTCGCATTCGGCGCTGGCGGTGACGTCAATGGCGACGGGCAGTCGGACCTCGGGTTCGGCGAACTGCTGGGCAACATCACGAACGTGTACTTCGGCGTCGACGGACTCGGCGCACCGGTCGCTGTGTTGCCCGCGGCGTTCGGCGCTTCCACGCGCTACGTTTTCGAGATCGGCACGCCGATCGATCCGGCCGGCACGACCGCCACGCCCGGTGGCTTGAGTCTTGGCGACGGCGACGCGCTGGACGTGTCGTCGGCGTTCGCCTTGGAAGGAACCATTGCCGGCGATCATCTTTCGCAGCCCAGCAACATCGGCGACCTCAACGGCGACGGCTATCAGGACTTCGTCGTTCGCGGCGAAGAGTTTTCGTATCTGTTGCTCGGCCCCGTCGAGCTCGACGACGTGGAGAACGTCTCGCAGTTTTCGGAGTTGACGCTTATCCACTCGAATCTGGGCAAGTTCAATAGTCGGCCGGGCGACGTGAATGGCGACGGATTCGACGATCTGGCGTTCGCCGATCCGTTCGCGGTGACCGCGCACACGCAGGTGACGGTGTTCTATGGCCGGAGCGATCTGCCGAAGGTGCTCGACGCCGCGGCATTGGAAAACGATTACGTCGACAACGTCGACTTCGCGCGGCTCAACGCCGACCTGAGTCCCAAGGTCGAGCTGACGATCGACATGCTGCACTTCAATGCCGACGATCGCGCCGACGTGGTCGTTACGGGGACGAGCGGTAACTTCTGGATCAGCAACGTCATCAGCGGCCAGAACTTCGTCGCCAACCAAGACCCTGGCTTCGGGCTGTTGTGGATCGAGAACGATCCGACCGACGAGGTGGCGGTGGCGACTTCGATGTTTGGCGTGAACGTCGTGAGCGCGTTGCAGATCGAGCGCGACGACACGGCATTCGCCCAAGTGGTCGGCGACGTCAACGGCGACGGTCTCGAGGACGTGCTAATTAGCGTGCCCGGCTTCATGCGAATTGGCAACGCGCAATTCGACATACCCGACATCGGGCGGTCGTACCTCGTTCTCGGCCGGCCCGCCTTGACGCCGGCTTTCCCGAACAACCTCATCGACCTGGCGCAGGCCGATGCGATATGGCAAGATTTCTCGCTCGGCGGCGGTTCGATCGCGCTGGGCGATTTGGACCTTGATGGCTACGACGATTTTGCGATCGCCCGTACTCGCGAGGGCGTGCTCGCGGACGGTAGTTTGCTGGTGTTTCGCGGTTCGCCGGATTTCGGTTCGACGACGTTCAACTTCGATGCGGCGATGTCGCAAGCGGAGATTCTCGCGGCCAATCCCGGCACGGAGTTCTTCACCGACGTCGGCGGCAGCATATCGACGAGCGGCGGTCGTCTGCGGATGAACGGCACGACGGCCGGTATCAATGAGCAGGTATTTTATCTGCCCGACGTCGGCGCGACCGACGGCCCGTTTGTGTTCCGCACGCGGCTGGGCGCGAATCCCGGCGGCGGCAACTACAATGTCGGCGTTCGCGTCGGTGTGAACAGCATCTTGTTCCATCCGGGCCTTGCCACGGGGGCGTTCCGCGTTGAGACCGACGGCCAAACCCGGCCCGCCAACACGAACATGGGCTTCACGCCGGCGGCGAACACGTTGTACACGATGGAAATCATCGGCGACGGCCGCGGCAACTTCGACGTGGCGATCTACAACGAGTTCAACTCCAGCCAGCGGTTCACGAGGTCGTTCTTCGAGCCGGCCAGCGTCGGCGGGCGGATCGGCCTGCGCCGCGAAGCCAGCAGCACCGGCGAATCGTTCTTCGACACCGTCAGTCTCGTGGCGCTCTCGCAAGTGCCGGCGGATCTTGTGATTCACCAGGCCGCGGCGGCTTCGCTGAGTGGGACCAACTCGATCGTCGGGGCACCGACGGCCACCGCGGCCGATCTGAATCACGACGGGCGGCCCGACCTCATCGTCGGCCAGAGTTCGGTGGTCCGCAACAGCAATGTCGAAACCGGCCTCGACACGCGCTTCGGCAATGAGATCAACATCATCGACCAGAATCGCCGCGGCACGGTCCACGTGTATTACTCGATCGCCGATATGCTCGCCGGCGGACCGACCGGACTGGTTCTTACCGACGCTGGCCACCAGCGGATCGTTGGAGCGGCGGAAACGAGTCGTCTCGGCACGCTATCGAGCACGCCGAATGTCGACCTCAACGCCGACGGCATCGACGACCTGTTGATCGGCGCCGCCGGCATCGATGGCACGCTCGCCGGCTTTGCCGCCGAAGCCGGCAAGGTCTACGTGGCGTATGGCGCTCCCGCCAGTGTGGCCTTGCCCGATGCGTTCGAGCAACTTAGTAACTTCAGTCTCGGCAACGGTGGCGACTATCTCGTCGCGGCTGGCGGCGGCACTGGCTCAGCCAGCGGCAACGCGGAAGTGTTTGCCGGCGGCGCGGCGTACACGCTGGCACCCGTCGACGCCGAGAAGTGGTACAAGTTCACCACGCTCGGCGACGGATTGCCGGGCAATGCGATTCGTCTGATCTCGACCGCCGCGGACACGTCGACGCTGAGCGACGTTCTCTCCGGCAATGCCGCGCCCTATGTTGTCGTGGCCGACCTGGTCGACGGCAGCGGCGCGGTGCTGGCCAGCGGTCAGGTCAACTTCGACTGGCGATCGCGACCGGCCGGCGACTACTTCCTCCGCGTTTATCGCGAGGATCCGCTGTCGACCGCGAGCATCGCGCTGGTCATCGAGACAGAAGCGCCCGAGCGAGGACAGTGCGGCGCGTGCCCCGGATCGGACCGCGATCGGCTGTTCGGCGAGGACGGCGGGGATACGCTTGTCGGCAACGAGGAGATCGATCACTTGCTCGGCGGCGCGGGCCGCGACACGCTGATCGGCGGCCCGCTGGAAGCCCGCGATCTGATTGCCGGCGAGGATACGCTTCGCACCGTGACCGAAACGGCCGACTTGACGAACGCCGCGCCGACCACGGCGGACGCGGAAATCGCCATCGGCTACGCGAACCTGCGCGTGGCGCTCGCCGGTGCGCTGGGAATCGCCGTCACGACGGCGCACGACGGCTCGCCGCTTTTGTCGCGGCCAATTCGGGCAAGCGACTTGACCGAACTCGCCGGGCTGAATCTCGATTCGCTGGCCATCGGACGCTATGACGGCCTGGAACTGGCCGCGAACCTGCGGATGCTCAATCTGGCCAATCCGACCGTCGACCTGTCGACGCTGCTGGGCGACGTGGAAGCCGCCGGTTACTGGAACTTCGACGATCAGACGGCCGATCAAACCGGCGACGGCAACAATGGCACGATCGTTGGCGCGACCTACGACGCCGACGTGCCGCAGCAACTCGGCAGCGGCAAGTCGATGCGGTTCGACGGCGACGACTACGTTACGTTCGACGACGTGCTGGACGCCGGCCAGGGTAACCTCACGGTCGCCGCGTGGTTCAACAAGCAGAGCACATCGCCGAGCTCGATGAACATCCTCCGCAAGAACGGCACGAATGCCGGCACGCCGCAAAACGCCGGCTATTGGATTCACGTGGCCCAGGGGCGAATTGAGTTCACCGTCAATGACGGCGCAAGCCATTCCGTCTCGTTCGCCGAGCCAACCACAAATGCGTGGCACCACGTGGCCGGCGTGTTTGATCGCCAGACCAGGGAATTGCGGCTGTACCTCGATGGCCAACTCGTCGCCACCACTGCCGTGGGCGCGATCGGCAATCTCGACAGCAACATGCCGCTGGCCGTCGGCGCATTGCACCGCGGTGCTTTCGGCGCAACGTCGGCGTTCTTCATCGGCCTGATCGACGACGTCGCTATTTGGCAAGCGCCACTCACGTCGCCGCAGATCGCCGCGCTGGCCGAAGGCCGGCTCGCGGCGCCGGACGTCGGCGAAGAGAACGTGTTCAGCCAGCACCTGCACTTGCAATACGTCGGCCTTCGCGGAACCGGCACGAAGGAATTGTCTCGACTCGCTCCGCTCGCGCGGCTCGCCGGCGTAAATCTCGCCTTTAACCTTATCACCGACGCCGGGCCGTTGGCGGGTGAGCGGCTGATCGACAACGAAGACGCCGGATTCGGTTTCAACGGAAATTGGCAGGAAAACGTGAACCCCGTCGCCGGGACATTCGAGGGAAGCTATCGGTTCATCGGACCGACGGCGGCGCCGGCCGGCGATGGGTTGATCGACGCGACGGGCAACGCTCACGACGGCGTCTACGGCGGCGACAATCCGGCCGGGCAGCCGACTTTCGTCGCCAGCGGCGCGATCGGCAGCGGATTCGGCGAAGCCCTGCAATTCGACGGCGTGGATGATGTCGTCGACGTTCCGTACGCGGCCGAACTGAACGGCGGCGATATGACCGTGCAGACGTGGTTCCGCGTCGACGGGCCGGAGGGGAGCTTCCGCCCCTTACTCTCTTCAGGCAGCAATGCAGCCGGCGGATATCTCGTGGCCGTTGGTGTTTCGAATGAGCTGTATTTCCTGACAGGCGCGGATGGATCGACGTCTTTCTGGGGCGCATTTGGACCGGTGGTATCCCCCGGCGAGTGGCATCACGTGACGGCTCGTCTGCGGGAAACTTCGCCTGGTTTCAGCGACATGACGCTGTTCCTCGATGGCGTCCAGGTCGCTCACTTTGCGAATCGCGCCACGCGTTTGAACGCGACCGAACCGTTGCGAATCGGCCGCGGCTTCTTCAACGTTCAATTCCTCGATGGCCAACTCGACGATTTGCGGATATGGAACGTCGCATTGAGCGACGCCGAAATCGCAGCCAATCTTGCCGCGCCGCTATCGGGCAATGAGCCAGGACTGGCCGCGTATTGGACGATGAACGACTCTTCGCCGCGGGCGAACTGGAAGTTTGCAGACGTTGACGCTGGCGAGTACGATGTGCTGGTAACTTGGCCGGCGGCGAGTGTCCGCAGTTCCGCGGCACAATACTCGATCGACGCTGGCGGCGCGAAAACGACGTCGGCGGTCGATCAAACCGCCACGCCGAGCGGCAGCACGTTCGGCGGCCGCCCCTGGCAAAGCATCGCGACCGTAACGATCGACGAAGACGGCTCGGTCGTGAGCGTGAAACTCGACGCGGCGGAAGACGCGATCGTCGCGGCCGACGCGGTGCGTCTCGTCCCCGTCGAACCGCGATTCCCGAACCTGACGTCGCTCGACCTCCGCGGCAACCCGCTCGACGAACGGTCGCACGAAACGTACCTGGCGGCGTTTTCGTCCGCCGGCGTCGGTGTGTCGTTGGACGCCAACCATAATTCGCCGCGGTTGCCGCAGCTTCCGCCGGTGTTGGCGAGCGGCGCGGAGACCGTCGTCGACCTGTCGGCGACGACGGATGCGGACGGCGATCCAGTATTCTTCACGGCCACCGTCGAGCCGCCGATCGTCACCGTATCGTTTGTCGACGCCGGCCAGCTAACGCTGTCGCACAACGGCTTTACGGGCACGGCCCGGGTGACCGTCATTGCTCACGACGGTTCGACGGCCGCTCCGCTGGGCCGCACGGATCGCCGCGAATTCGACTTGAACGTCGGTAGTTCGGCCATCTACGGCCACGTTTTCTCGGATGTGGACGGCGACGGTCCGCCCGTCGGTACGGTCGACCGCGACACTGCCACGCGGCTGATCTTTCTGGGCACAGGCGGCGTCATTCCGCAGATATACGGCGATCGAGTCACGGCGACATTGCAAGACGCTTTTCTCTACGCCGGCGGACCGTCCGGTCCGTACACGCCGAACGTTACCGCCGCATACGGCCCCGGCGCAAGTGATGTGCGTTCTTGGGCGTCCGGATATGGGGATTTGACGAACGTGCTTTATGGAAACGACGGGATCGTCGAGATCACACTCACGGCCGACGCCGGCCACACGGTCGCGCTGCATGGCTTCGACATGGCCGGTTATTTTCAAACGGATTACACGATCGCCGCCGTGGAAGTTCGCGATCTGACCGCCGGCACGGTTGCGTATTCGCAGGCGAACGTGCTGATCGAAGGCGACGCGGTCGGCCCGGGTCACACGCAGTTCGAGTTCGATCCGCCGCTGATTTCGGGCGAGCTGATGATCCGCTTCGACGCCAGCAATCTGAGCGGATTCGACGGGCAGAACATCGGCATCGACAACGTCGAGTTCAGCCAATTGCAGCCCGCCGAGGAGCCGGGCATCGATGGTGTGGCGGTCGAGTTGGTCGATCCCACGTCGTCTACGGTCATCGCGACGACGTACACGGACGCCAACGGCGATTACTCGTTCACCGGGTTGGCCGAATTGTCGCCGTACGATGTCCGCGCGGTCATGCCGCTGGGTTTGGTGCAGACGTACCCGACGGGCGGCGGCGAGCATGCTCACGTTGGCCAAGCCGGCGGGAGCATCTCTGCTGCGTTTGACTTTGGATTGCGAACGGCTCTGCCGGCGGACTCGAACGCCGATGGCGTCGTCGATTTGGGCGACGTGGCGGTCGTGCAGTCGCATCTGGGCACGACGAGCGGCGCGACGCTCGCCACCGGCGACATGGACGGCGACGGCGACGTCGACCGGGCGGACGTGGCGTTTCTCGCGCGCAACTTCGGCCAGTCGTTGGCTTCGCCGAGCGCCGCGGCCGAGGCGCTGGTCGTGGGACGTGTTCCGTCGGGGGGCGTGGCTGGATACGTAGCGGATGCGTTGGCGGTTGCGTCGTCGCGATCGGCACGACGCCGTGCCGCCGCGGCGGATGGGCAGGAGGCGGATGGCAGTTCGTCGGCGTCCGTGCGAGCCCGCCGCCTTCGTATTTCCGCGGTCGATGCCGCCATTGAAGATGTTGACGTTGACGCGACGGTGGGACGGACGGGACGCATTCGCCGTATACGACGCTAACGCCGGGACGCGGGCAATTGGCAACCGATGGGAAGTCTAGCGCCATTCGGATCGCCGTTCACGAAGCGCTGCGGAACAATTGGCGCGGTTGTGCGTTGAGGTTACTTGCCTTGAGGCATCTTCGCGAATCGAGAATGCATGGGGCACACGGCTACGCCTTTTTCGGGCATCGTTGGTTCCCCGCGGGCTCGCGTCTTTGTTTCTTCTCGCCGGTGGCACGCCGACGATGGGGAGCGTTCTACGGCGTTGCGACTGGTTCGGCGGCGTCGTTGGGCTCGCTGGGCGCACTCGCCGTGCCCTTTTCCGCCACGTCCTTGGCGATGCGTTTTGCAAAGTAGTACACGCGCTTGAGGTACTCGATGATCTCTGACTCAACACGGAATGCGGCGAGCCGATTTGGCTCATTGGCCGTAAGCCGCCGGGCGAGGTGATTCTCGGCGTTGTCGGCCAGTCGACTGATCTCGTCCTTGGCCCGCAGCACTTCGTCAGCCAGCGATTCGTCCGAATCGACGAGCGTCTCGATCGACTTTTCGACTGCGGCGCACACACGACCGTGCAACGCGACGAGCAACTCGCGCGTCGAGGCGCTGAAACTGATACGGTGTTTGAGCCTTTCCGTGCCGGCATGGACCAAATTGGTTTCGACCATGTCTCCGATGCTTTCGATGTTATTGGCCGCCGCCAGATAGTCGTGGAGTTGCTCGGATTGCGCGTCGCTGAGTTGCTGCTGAGAAAGTCGGCCAAGGTACGTCACGATGGCCGCATGTAGGGCGTCGACATCGTCGTCCATGCGACGCAGCTCAGAGAGGGCCTGCGGGGTGCCGTGCATCACGACGTCAAGGGCCTTTTCCACGAGGCTAAGCGCCGCGGCTCCCAAGCGGCCAAGTTCCATGCGGACCACGTCCATCGCCAGCGCCGGTGTCTGGAGCAGGATCTCGTCGAGGTACTTCGGTTGAAGCACTTTAGGCTCGACCTGGACGCGACGCGGCACGAGACGTTCGACCAGCGCGGCAAGCGGCGTGGTGAAGCCGATGAATAGCAGCGTGTTGGCGACGTTGAACAGCGTGTGCGCGTTGGCGATCTGACGCGGTGTCTCCGCGGCCAGCTTTGCCGTGCCCGCCAGCTCCGTGGCGACGGGCGAAAACCAGCGCACGGCGGTCGCCAGCTCGCCGATCAGGCCGATCCAGATGACCACGCCCAAGGCATTGAACAGTACGTGGGCGACGGCTGCTTGAACGGCTTCTCGAGGTTTTCCGATGGCGGCGAGGAGCGCCGTTACGCAAGTACCGACGTTCGCCCCGAAGGCTAAGGCGATGCCGGCCTCTAGGCCGATAAAGCCTCCGCTGGCGAGCATGATGATCACGCCGGTCGTTGCGGAGGAGCTTTGAATTAGCGCCGTGAAGGCGGCTCCGATGAGGACGCCGGATAGCGGGCTGTCCATACTCTTGAGTAGTTCGAGAAACGGCTGGTAATTTTGCAGGTCGCTGGTCGACGTGCTCATCACCTGCATACCAAAGAAGATCATGCCCAGCCCCATGACCATGTGACCGTAGTGGCGAATACGCTCGTTCTTGGAGCAGAACAGAAGCGCAAAGCCGACGGCAATTAGCATTAGCGCGTATTGGGTGACTTTGAAGGCAATAATCTGCGCGGTGATCGTCGTGCCGATATTCGCGCCCATGATGACGCCGATGGATTGCGACAGCGACATCAGTCCGGCAGAAACGAATCCGACGACCAACACGGTGGTGACGGAGGACGA
>JAJDEG010000124.1 GCA_029259895.1 Planctomycetota bacterium | reverse complement strand
TGCCGGCAAGACCTCATAGTATCCAACTTCCTGGCTGGCATCGGTGAGCTTGCCGCCGGCGTCCTGAAACTCGACGTGAAACACGAAGTCCTTCCAATCGACGTCGCTACCATTTCGCACGCGGCCGATCACCGCGACCGTAGGGCCCCCTTCCGCATCGCCAAACTCGACCCGCGACGACAGCACTTCGATCTGCCCCACGTACTCGGCAAACGGCTCGCCGCGATCGAACGTGTCTCGCATCACCGCTGCGAATGTCAGTCCATAAATGCCGATCAGCACCCCGACAACCACAACCGGAACGACGGGGTGGTGCGTCAGCTTTTCAAACTTCGTCTGCCATTGGAGACAATAAGGGCACTTTCGCGCGGTTGCCGGAATGCTCATGCAGCACATCGGGCAGTCTTTACTCGTGTCGTCGATATTCATCGTCACAATCGCCTAGCCTTCCCCCGCCCACTAATCCCTGCCCCCTATCCCCTACTCCCGCTCCGGCCACTTCAAATGCTTATGCAAAAACGCGAACGTCCCCTTGCCATTGATCGTATGCGGCCCCACGAACCATTCGATCTCACACCGATCCCCCAACCCCAGCCGCGCCGCGTAATGATGCCGCACCTTGGCGAATTCGTAAGCCACCGTTTCGTCCGATGCCACGCTGTCGAAGTGCCCGCGCTCGACCATGAACGGCCGCGGGGCAATCAATGCCGCCATTTCCGCATAGTTGAACGTGCTCGCCAAATCCCACTCGAAGATCTCGTACTCGCCCGTCCACACGTAGCTGTGCGGGCTGCGCGTCGAGGCGTTCTTGTCCACCCATTCGTTGAAATCGGCCGAGCAGATCGACAGGCAATAGTTCTTCACTAGCGGCGGAATCCGCATCGCGCTTTTACCGCCATACGACAGCCCATAAAACCCAATCCGCTCGCCGTCGACCATCGGCAGCGTCTTCAACCAGTCGGTGATCTGCTGATGCTGCGGCACGATCACCGAGAACAGCGTCTTGCCCAGCGGATTGGCCTTTCGCTGTAGCGAACGAAAACGGTCGCCGAAGATGTACAAATTCTGCGGCGCGAACGTGATGAACCCCCGCTCGCACAACTTGGCGGCGAAGTCGTGATACGCCGCATGATCCCCCTCGATCAAATGCTGCGGCCGGCCTTCCAATCCATGCTGACAAACGACGACCGGCCGCTTTTCGCCCGGTTTCATGTCCTTCGGCACCAGCAGCACGCCATAAGCGATCACATCCGGAAACACGTCGAGCACGACCTCGTACCCAGTCCATTTCTTCTTGTCGTAAGCCTTCCGCGACCGCGGATTCGCCGGTAACAGCACATCGTCGAACCGCCCAATCACGTCGTCATAAAACGTCTCACGATACTCATCGGCGACTTTTTCATAAGCGGCCAGGTCTTTCGTGTTCGCCGCATCGTAAAGCCGCTTCATGTACCGCTCGCGGACATACGGGCTTTCGCGAAGGACAAGCTGCGTGTGCCGGTCGATTTCGGCGATTTGGCGAGATTGACGGTGCGTCGTGTCGGACTTAACAGCAATCCAATTTTGCGTGGTAGTGGACACTGTCGGCAATACTACATCCAACACATCGCCGAATTTACCTAGTAACTCCTCGTCGAAGTCCAACGGGCTGCTCTCCGTTGAAATCTTGACAAGGCAATTCCAAACGACACCGTGTTTGGCGAGAGCGTCTTTAATGTGCCCATAAGATGGATTCAAGGATTCGATTTCATACGTCGAGGTATCAAGCACGGCCGGCGCACCACCCGTCGCAGGCAATTCAAGTAACGGTCCTGAAACAAAGTCAAAGAAAAGCGCTCGGGGCGCCACGAGGGCAAGAATATCCGTGGCGGCGAAGTGGCCACGTATGCCGAATACATTCCGATCGATCGGGCCCCTCCAAGTATCACTTATGTCGCCGGGCAACCCAGCCACGAACGTACTTCGCACTCTTGAATCGAGGGCCGCAGCGAACAACGCCACCATCGCCCCCTCGCCATAGCCGATGACGCCGATGCGCGGCTTGGCGTCCGTTTCCGTGGATGCCGCACTGCCGCCGGTATTTTCACCGGTGGCCAAATGGTTGCGTTCAAACCAATCGACGGTGGCGAGCACTTTTTGGACTTCGTAACCGATCAAATGCCGCCCCACCTCAAATCCGCCGCGGTAAAGATACTCGCGGTTGGTTAGTGTCGCGCGGCCGTTTCGCTGTTTGAGTTCGCGACTGATGAGCACGGGAATCACCACGCGGCAACCGGCTTCCGCCAACCGCCGGGCGAACTGCGATTCCGGCAGCACACCTTCCGCTAGCCCGACAATCTGCTCCGGCGTTTGATCCGCATCGGGAATCGCGATCACGTCCGCGATCGGCTTCTTGTCCCCCGCCGGCAGGCACAGCAGCCCTTCGCCATACACGATCACGTCCGACCGGTTCGGGTCCGGATCTTCCAGCACGGGCCAGCGAATCGCGTAGATTTCGTAGTTCTCGCCCTTGCCGACCAGCGCCGATTGCTTCGTCGTCGCCACCAATTCCGGCGCATCGAACTTCACTCGCTCGTCGCGAATGCCAAGAATATCGGCCAGCCGCTTGCGGTTCGGCTCGATCGACTTGTTGTACGCCTCGGCCGAAGAAAAATCCCGCTTCCAATGCCGCTCTCGCTTGCCAACCGACTCGTCGATCTTCCGCAGCAAGAACTTGTCGACCCCATCGACCAGTTGCGAAGCAATATCGCCCTCCATCGTCAGCGGCGCAGTCGCCGCCAATTCCGTCCCGGCATGCCGCTCCACCTTCGCATCTTCGGCCGCCGGCGCGTGCATCGGCAACGCCGCACACAAAAGACCAACCAAGAAGAACACGGACAGCACAAAACCGCGGGCGCGAAGAAAAGCAAGCATCGGCGATACTCCTGCGAGTAGCCCAACGATTCGCCGTCGAGCGAAGAAGGAATATCACGATGCTAACCGCCCATCGTTCGCCCTACAATCGACGAACTTCCGCACCCAACGCCGCCACTCAAAACAGCCGTTCCTGCCGCGCCCGACCCAGCACGAACGCATTCCACCCGGCGTCGAGCAACCGATCCACGAAGCGAGCCGGACCGTGCGTGCAGTGGACTTCGCTAGGATTCACCTGCTCGACCGTCGAGAGCAAGTCGTCGTAGTCGGCATGATCCGATAGCGGCACGGCGTGATCGACGCCCAAACGGTACTTGGCCGCGGGATCGTGCGCCCAACCGGTCACCGCGATCCGCACCGGCCGCCGCACGCCCGCCAGTTGCTTGTACCGTGGCCCCGGCGGAGCGACCACCGCCTTGCCCGGCACCAGATTCGCCGCCAGCCGCATGAAGTTGCCCAGCGGCATGCCCTGCTGTTCGTACACCTGCGACACCCGATGAACTTCGGCGTGCTGGAGCACCGCAACGCCCGCGTCGGTAAGAATCCGCGTCACTTCCTGCGACTTGCCCAGCGCATACGCCTCGATCACCGGCGTTTGCCCGTCCGCCAGCGTTTTGCGAACCAATTCGAGCAACTGCCCGATCGCCTCCTCGCGCGGCGGCAAACGATATCGCGGATCGCCGAACGTCGACTCCATCACCAGCACGTCCGCCCGCGGAACTTCGGCCGGTTCGCTCGTCGCCGACGGTCCCAGCTTGAAGTCGCCGGTATAGAGCAGCGTCCGTTCGCCGTCGTCGGCCAGCAGCATCGCCGATCCCAGACAATGCCCGGCCGGATAAGTCGTCAACCGCAGCCCGCCCCACTCCACCGTCTGCCGATACGGCATCTCCATCACCGGCCGCACGCCGCATCGCAAGTGATACAGCGCCGCCGTCCCCGGCGTACACAGCGCCAGCTCGTGCCGCGCCATGTGATCGCTGTGCGCATGCGAAATAAACCCGCGCGGCTGACGTCGCCGAAAATCAACGGCCAGATCCGCCGCCGTAAGCTTGAGTCCGCGATCGAAGTGGAACACAGGTCAGCGGCGAAATACTGGGGAACGGGCGTTAAAGAAAGACAAACATTCAAAGCGGCAGCGTCCGGCCAAACAAAATCCGTCGTTGATCTAGCCTCAAGCCTCGCCCCTCAAGCCTCAACCCTCAAGCCTCACCCCTCACACCTCCTGCCGCCCCTCAAAGAATAAACTTGCTCAGATCCTCATCCTGCGCAACGCTCTCCAGTCGCTCCTTGACATACGCCGCGTTGATCTCCACATTGCCGGACTTCATGTCGGGCGCTTCGTAAGACAGTTCCTCCAGCAGCCGCTCCATGATCGTATACAGCCGCCGCGCGCCGATGTTCTGCGTCGTCTGATTCACCTTAAACGCATACCCGGCAAGCGAATCGACCGCGTCGTCGGTGAACGTCACCGTCACGTTCTCCGCTCCCATCAGTGCCGTGTATTGCTTCGTCAGCGCGTTCTTCGGTTCGGTCAGAATGCGAACGAAGTCCTCCTTCGTCAAATCCGTCAGCTCGACGCGAATCGGAAACCGTCCCTGCAACTCCGGCATCAAATCGCTTGGCTTGGCCGAGTGAAATGCCCCCGCGGCGATGAATAGCACGTGATCGGTCTTGACGTACCCGTACCGCGTCTGAATCGTCGTCCCTTCCACGATCGGCAGCAAATCGCGCTGCACGCCCTGCCGCGAAACGTCCGTCCCCCGGCTGTCGCTGGCCACGACCTTGTCCATCTCATCGACGAACAAGATGCCTGAGTTTTCCGCCAGCGACACGGCCTCGGCGTTGACTTTCTCCTGGTTGACCAGCGCTTCGCATTCCTGCTCGAACAATACGCTGCGTGCCTCGGCCACGGTCAAATCCTTCCGCGACGTCGACTTCGGCAGAATCTTCTCCAGCATCCCCTGGAAATCGACGTCCATGTGCTCCATGTTCATGCCGCCCATCATCACGGGCACGGCCTTCGATTCGATCGTCATCTCGACTCGTCGCTGCTCCAACTCACCGCCCGCCAACATGGCCCGCATTTTCTCCCGCGTGCGCTGATAGCGCTCCGGATCGTCCGCCTCGTCTTCGCCGCCGCCGATCTGATACGACACCGGCGGCGGAGCGAGCAAATCCAATAGCCGCTCGTCAACGCGCTTCTTCGCTTCTTCCTCAATGTTCGCCCGCTCGCGCTCGCGCACCAGGCCGATCGCATTCTCCACCAACTCGCGGACCATGCTCTCCACGTCGCGGCCGTAGTAACCGACTTCCGTGTACTTCGTTGCCTCGACCTTCACGAACGGCGCGCCGGTCAGCTTGGCCAGCCGCCGCGCGATTTCCGTCTTCCCCACGCCCGTCGGACCGATCATCAAGATGTTCTTCGGTGCCACTTCCGGCTGCATTTCCTCAGGCAGTTGCTGCCGCCGCCAGCGATTGCGGATCGCGATCGCCACCGCCCGCTTGGCGTCCTTCTGGCCAACGATGTGCCGATCCAACTCGGCAACGATTTCCCGCGGGGTCAGGTCTCGCACGAAAGTTCCTCAACCACGATGTTGCGATTCGTATAGATGTCGACGTCCGCCGCAAATTCCAGCGCTCGCTTGACGATTTCCGCGGCGGACATTTCGGTATGCGCCACCAGCGCCCGCGCGGCCACCAGAGCGTAATTCCCGCCCGATCCAATTCCCAATATCCCGTCCGTCGGCTGCACGACATCGCCATTGCCCGTCAGCAGCAAAGAAAACCGCGAGTCCACCACGGCCAACAACGCCTCCAGCCGCCGCAGCGCCCGATCCGTTCGCCATTCCTTCGCCAATTCTGTCGCCGCCCGCGGCACATTCCCCGGAAAGTCCTTCAGCTTCGTCTCAAACCGTTCCAGCAGAGCAAAAGCATCCGCCGTCCCCCCGGCAAACCCCACGATCACCTTATCCCCATTCAGGCGACGGATCTTCATCGCGTCCGCCTTCATGATCGCCGTCCCCAGCGTCACCTGTCCGTCGCCGCCAATCGCAACCTTCCCGCCATGCCGGACCGTAAGAATCGTCGTCGAATGAGTTTTCAAGCGAGTCATGGGCGAGAACAAACGATAAGCGAGGATCGATATATCGAACGTAGAGCAACGAGCGGCAGAGCGGTTAATTCTACTCGGACGAAGGCGGTTGTTCTACGGACAACGCGACCGGTCTAATGTCCGGCACGTTTCCCAAGGGATTACTCGCGAATCGGCGAGGTTTCGCTGGCGACAGGTTGAGTTACGATGAAATGCCCGAAATGCAGCCGCCCAGTCGTGTCGTTTGGACGATGGGGAAGCCGCGAAAGAGCTTTTCGCTACAAATGCCCGCACTGTCGAATCGCGCTTCGCGGAAGCCCGGCAACGACGTTCTTGCACTGGGCATTGCTCGTTACGTTTCCGTTGTGCATCGGCCTTGCCGTGATGATTCGCGACGAACGTCCGGTTCCTTTGGATTCGCCTTTGCTGCTCGTCCCGTTCGTCTACCTGACGGCAGTGCTGGTGGCGCTCCTCGTCAATTGGACGCTCGGATCGTACAGAGTGGCTCCGCCGCCCGTAGCACGTCCGAGACTCGACGAACTGTTGCCCGGCGACGACGGCGTCGGCCCCGTCGAAGAACTCTCGGCATCGGCGCTGCCAGCATTCGTCGCTAACCGACCGTTGGCCGTCATTCACCTTTGGGCGCCCTGGAACGGATACGATCGAGTTTTCGCCGCGGACCTCCGCCGCCTGGCGGGACACTTTCCGTCGACGAGCTTCGCCGCCATGAACTACGACGATCCAAAGAATCGCCCGGTGGCCGAAAGACTCGCCGGCGAAGGAATCCTATCGTCTCCAATTCTACTTTGGTTCCGCGACGGCGAACTCGAGGAAGTGTGCCGCGGCACGCTACGCGCGGCCGACGTCGAACGCCTCACGTTCCTCGAAGTAAACGCAGCGGAAAGATAGAAAAAGCGGCGAGTGCCACCACTCGCGCGTCCAGCGGTGCGAAATCGCCAACGCAGATTCCACCAGAAGAATCGCACGGTCCGCACAACGCAATCAGCACGCTCTCACCATGGCATGAAACTCCGCAACGTCGTGCGTTAACAAACCACCCTCGTCAACCCGCAATCAAAATCGGCCGCCCCCCGCATGGCCAAGCGGCGAGCAATTCCCAGCAATCTCCGCGAAAGACGTCTAACGACGAAACTGCGCAAAAGCTTTCTGCAGCGCCGCTAAACCAACCGCGCCATGCTGCCCTTCGACCACCACGTTAACGCGCACCTCGCTCGTGTTGATCATTTCGACGTTGATCCCCGACTCGGCCAGCGTCTCGAACATCCGAATCGCCACTTCCGTATGGCTCCGCAGCCCGACGCCCGAAACCGACAGCTTCGCCACGCACGGACTGCTCGTAACCGAGCGACATTCGTATTTGCGCGCCAGCTGATCCGCGATCGTCGTCGCCGCCGCCAAACTTTTCTGCGGCACGGTGAAGCTCAGCGTCGCCCGCCCTTCGCGACCAAAGCTCTGCACAATCATATCGACGAATATCTTCGCCGCCGCGATCTCCTCAAACACATCGGCCGCCACGCCCGGCACGTCCGGCACACCGGCGATCGTCACCCGCGCCTGGCTTTCGTCGAGCGACACATCGTCGATCGTCAACTCCTCCATCGACTGCAAACGCCGCACGATCTCCACGGCGTCTGGCTCGGCCGTGCCGATCGTCGCGTCCGCCGCGCCCACCGTCGTCGGCGTTTCTTCGAGATGGAATTCCTGATGCACGGCCCGCAATGCCTTCTGCGCATCGTCGCGACCGACGAGAACCGAAATCTTGATCTCGCTCGTCGTGATCATTTCGATGTTCACGCCCGCCTTCGCCAGCGCCCGAAACATCTGATCTGCGACGCCCGTCCGCTTGGCCATTCCCAGGCCGACGACCGAAACTTTCGCCACGTTGTCGTCGTGCGAAAAACCCGTCGCGCCAAGCTCGCCGGCGACTTTGGCGACCGACTCCAGCGTCACGCCAAGCTCGTCGTGCGGCACGGTAAACGAAACGTCCGCCTTCCCCTGCTCGCCAACGTTCTGCACGATCATGTCCACCGTCACCCGATGCTCGGCGATCGCCGAAAACACCGCCAGGCTCGCGCCCGGACGATCCGGCAGGCCGTGAATCGTCACCTGCGCTTCGCTCTTCGTCAGCGCTGCGCCGCACACGGCCCGCTCGCTCGTCTCCGGCTCCGCCACGATCATCGTCCCGCTCTGATCCGTGAAACTGCTCCGCACGTGGATCGGCACCGAAAACTTCTTCGCAAACTCGATCGACCGGTTGTGCATGACCCCCGCGCCGAGACTGGCCAGCTCCAACATTTCGTCGTAGCTGATCCGCTTCACCGGTCGCGCTTCGGGCAGCTCGCGCGGATCGGTCGTATACACGCCGTCGACGTCCGTGTAAATCTCGCAGGCGTCGGCTCCCAACACCGCGGCCAGCGCAACGGCCGTCGTGTCGCTTCCCCCACGTCCCAGCGTCGTAATGTTCAGGTTCTCATCGATCCCCTGAAATCCTGCCGCGATCACAATATTCCCCTCGTCCAACAACCGCCGCATCCGTTCCGTCGAGATCGACTTGATGCGCGCCTTCGTATGCGTGCTGTCCGTGCGAATGCCGATCTGCGCGCCGGTCAGGCTCACCGCCTTGCTCCCCATCGCCTGGATCGCCATCGCCAATAGCGCCACGCTCACCTGCTCTCCAGTCGAAAGCAGCATATCCATCTCGCGCGCGTGCGGACGATCGCTCACCTGCCGCGCCAAGTCGACCAGCACGTCCGTGGTATGCCCCATGGCGCTCACCACGACCACCACGCGATTGCCTGCCTGCTGCGCTCGGATCGCCTTGCGCGCAACGTTCTTGATCTTCTCCGGATCGGCAACGCTCGTGCCACCAAATTTTTGCACCACGAGAGACATAACGTTCGTTCCTACAGTCTACGGCCTACAGGCTCCCGCCCCCCGCCTCACCCCTGCTCGATCTCCGCCATCGTCTCGTCCGGAATGTTAAAATTCGCCGACACGCTCTGCACGTCGTCGTGATCGTCCAGAGACTCCATCAGCTTAAGCACTTTTCGGGCGGTTTCCGCGTCCAGATCCACCGTCGACTTCGGAATGTTCGTGATCTGCTTCATCTCGACCGCCAGGCCCGCCGCCTCTAGAGCGTCGCCGACCGTCGAATACGCCGAAGGATCGCAAGTCACCTCAAACTGATCGCCTTCGTGTCGGACGTCGTCGGCCCCCGCCTCGAGCGCCAATTCCATCAGCGCGTCTTCGCCCGTCCCCGCGGCGCCAATCATGAATAGCCCTTTGCGATCGAACATCCACGCCACGCAGCCCGTGCTCCCCAAACTGCCGCCCGCGATCTCGAACGCTTTGCGAATCTCCGGCGCAGTCCGATTGCGATTGTCGGTAAGGATGTCGCACATCACCGCCACGCCGTTCGGTCCGTAGCCCTCGTAGACGACTTCCTCCATGTTGCCGCCGTCGAGCTCGCCCGTCCCCTTCTTGATCGCCCGCTCGATCGTGTCCTTCGGCATCCGCGCCGCTTTCGCGTCGCTCACCGCCAGCCGCAGCCGCGGATTTGCATCCGGATCGCCGCCCCCCAACTTCGCGGCCACAATCACCGCCTTCGAGAGCTTGCTCCACAGCTTGCCGCGCTTGTTGTCGACGAGCGCTTTCTTGTGCGAGATATTCGCCCAGTGTGAATGTCCTGCCATCGCTTCTAACCCAGTTCTAAAACCCAAGTTCCAGCGCCGTCGGTCAATTCACAACGGCTGCCGAGATATGACGCGGAGACGCACAGTGGATCACGTTTGCCAAAGAACGACGTGTTTGGCACGCTCGCGGCCGTGCGAAGACAAGTCTTTCTCTACGAACCTCTGCGTCCCCTGCACGAAGAAAGTGCCAGCTGATTTTCGGCTGTCGCCACCGGCTGCTCCCACCGTTTCCGTGGTCGAGAATCAGCGCGGCTTCGATTTCGCCAAGCGCTTGCTTCCCGACGTCCTGCTGCTCCCCGTCGACTTGCCGCCCCCCTTCTCCGACTTGCCGCCGCCAGGCTTACCGCCGCCGCGCTTCGTCGCTGCCGGTTTCTTCGCCGGCGCTTCGGCTTTCGCTTTCCCCGTCTTCTTGGCGGCCGACGGCGCAGGTTTTACCGTCGTGGCGGCCGGCTTGTCTTCCTTCGCCTTGGCCTTCACGGGCGCAGCCGCCGCCTTTTTCGCGCCCCGCTTGGGCAGCCGCTCCTTCGCGTCCGCCGCGATTGACGTGAAAAACTCCCGCACGTCGTTCGAAAACGGCTTGGCCAGCAAGTCCACGCCCAACTGGTGCAGCAGCGAGCCAAACTCGACGCCTTTATTCTTCGCAATCGCCCGCTCGACGCCCGGCACCGTTCCCGACATCGCCTCTCTCTCCGCCGCGATGCCCAACACGAACAACGCCGCCAGCGCGCCTCGATCCAGGGGGATCGAATGCCCGCCAAGCGACGTTTGCGTCACGTACGCAACCGCGAACGGCGTCACGCCAGGCAGCTTCCCCAATTCCTTCACGGCCTGACCAAGATTCTTCTTCTTCATTCCTTCCAGATCGAACGAGTACGTCGACTCAAATACGCTCTGCAACGCCCGCTTCAAATTCGCGGCCTGCTGCTTCGCGTCGTGCAACGCCGGCATCAACTCCGCCAACTCCGTCACCGTCGATACCCGAACCTCGTTCAAATCGAAGAACCCGCCCTCCAATTCCGCCATCACCTTTTCTGCCGCCTCGTACGACGAATTCTCGAGGCACAACGCCAACAGCAACTGCCCCAGCAAGGGCCGCTCGGCCGGCGTAATCGGCGTGTAGCGTTTCTTGAGCGCCTTGTGCGTCTTCGTCAAAAGTGCCGCGCGATTCGATGTGCCCATGTCTGTCGAAACCCATTCGTGATGTGAAAACTTACAACGCCGCTCGCTGCAAAGCGGCCGCTATTTCGCCTCGCCACCGTCTCCTGCCGCACCGTCCTCAGCCGTACCGTCCTCGTAATCCATCGCATCTCCCACCCCCTCGTCTTCCACCGCCGCCTCACTCGGCAAGACCTCCTTGAGAATCCGCGCCATCTCGATTGACTTCTTCACCCCCATGTCCAACTCGAAGGACAACCGCGGCGTGTACCGCGTCTCGATCCGGTCGCCCACTTTACGCTGCAAGAATCCCGCCGCGCTTTCCAAGCCGTATATGCAAAGTTTTTGTTGCTTGTCGTCCCCCATCACCGATACGTGAACTTTCGCCGACCGCAGGTCAGGCGCCACATCGACGCGCGTCACCGTCACGTCCCGCACACGCGGATCCTTGAGGTCCGCCAAAATCGCCATGCTGACGACCTCGCGCACGGCTTGAGACATCTTGGCAACACGTCGAGAAGTCATGGCAAACGATTATCGACGACGACAAACAACGCAACCAAATACACGAAGACCACAACGCCCCACCAATCCAAGATAGGCAGGCCGCCACACCACCGCCAGCTTATTAATCCAGCGTCCGCTTGACTTCTTCCACGCGATAAACTTCCAGCACGTCGCCCGGCTTCACGTCGTTGTACCCCGCCAGCCGAATACCGCATTCCATCCCCTCCCGTACTTCGCGGGCGTCGTCCTTTCCACGCTTCAGCGAATCGATCCCATAGTCGCCGATAATCCGGCTGTCGCGGATCAAGCGGACGCGGCCGTTGCGCACGACGTTGCCCGAAATCACCCGGCAGCCGGCGATCGTCCCCACGCGGCTGATCTTGAACTCCTGCTGCACAAGCGCCCGACCCAAGTCGACTTCGCGCTGCTCCGGCTTGAGCTTCCCTTCCACCGCCTGCTTCAGGTCTTCGCTCAACTTGTAAATGATTTCGTACCGCCGAATGCTCACCTTGTACTCATCGGCGAGCATCCGCGCCGCTTCGTCCGCCACCACGTTGAAGCCAATCACGATCGCGTCCGAAGCGTGTGCCAAATGCACGTCCGCCTCCGTCACGCCTCCGACCAACGCTTGCAGTACGCGAATCCGAACTTCGTCGTGTTTGAATTTGCCGATCTCCTTGAGAATCGCGTCGATCGACCCCCGCACGTCCGCCCGCAAGACCAAATTGAGCGACTGAACCTGCCCGACGTGTCCGAGTCGATCGAACAGATTCTCCAGCGTCACGTGCGACTCGACGCCACCCAGCGTTGTCTGCCGCGACCGCGTTTCGCGCGACGCCGCGATCTGCCGCGCCGTGACGATGTCTTCCATCACGTAAAAGTGCTCGCCTGCCCCCGGCACGCGGTCCAGGCCGGCCACGTTAACTGGCATCGAAGGTCCGGCTTCATTCACCAACTCGGTCGGCCGGAGCGTGTCGTACATCGCCTGCACGCGCCCGCTCGTTTCGCCGCACACCAGAATGTCGCCCACCCGCAGCGTTCCCTTTTGCACGACGACCTTCGCGATCACGCCGCGCCCCGGCTCTTGATGCGCCTCGATGCACGTACCCATCGCCGCACGTTTCGGATTCGCCTTTAACTCGTGCAGGTCGGCCGTCAGCAGCAGCGTCTCGAGCAGGCGGTCCACGCCCTCGCCGGTCGTGGCGCTCGTCTTGACGACTTCCACGCCCTCCGGATCCCACTCCGCCGGCACCAAGCCGTTCGCGGATAACTGCTGATAGATTCGATCGATGTTCACGCCCGGCAGGTCGATCTTGTTCAGCGCCACGATGATCGGCACGTCCGCCGCCTTGGCGTGGCTGATGGCCTCTTCCGTCTGCGGCATCACCCCGTCGTCGGCCGCCACGACCAACACCGCAATGTCCGTGACGTTCGCGCCGCGTGCCCGCATCTCCGTGAATGCTTCGTGACCCGGCGTGTCGACGAACGAGATATTTCGACCGTTCCTGTCGATCTGATACGCGCGAATGTGTTGCGTGATGCCGCCGCTCTCGCCGCTCGCCACGTCGATGCCAATGATCTTGTCGAGCAGCGACGTCTTGCCGTGATCCACGTGCCCCAAGAACGTGATGATCGGCGGCCGAGGTACCAGCGTCTCTTCGGCGTCCTCCGTATCGCGAAGCCGCGACAGCATCTCGTTCTCGGCCGTCACTTCCTGCCGGATCTCAACTTCGACGCCCATCTCCAAAGCCAGCATTTCCGCCAACTCTTCGTTCAACGACGAGTTGATCGTCATCATCGCGCCGTGCGAGAGCAGCGCGCGTTGCGCATCCGATACCGGTATGCCACTGGACTCGCAAAAGCTCCGCAACGTGGCCGGCAGTTGGACCACGACCTTGCCCTTGCGCGGCGCGGCCGTCTTTGCCCCGGTTCGCCGGATCCGTGTCGGTCGCCGACCGAACGAACGCCGGTCGTCGTCCCGCCTCGCGCCGCCGTCGTGCCGCTTGCGCTGCAACTGACGCGCCGAGCGCCCGCCCAACAATCGGTTGGGCCCGTCGCCCACCTTTTCGCCTTCGCCGGCCTTTCCGCCGCGTCGCCCCTTGCCGCGGCCTTCGCTCGCCGACGGAAGCGCGATCGGCGCTGGCTTCGCCGCCGGCGACTTGACCGACTTCGGCTTCTTCATGTCGGTGAGCCGCTTTTCCTCGTGCTTCTTCATGTGCTCCGACAGCGGCTTCGATCCCGCCTTGCTGGCCCGAATCGCATCAATCGGCAGCTTGATGTCCGGCTTTTGCGGGGCCGGCTCTGAAGGCTTCGCCGGAACCACCGGCTCCTTGCCGGCCGGCACGGGCGCCATACGCGGCGCAAGCGGAGCAATCCGCGGCATAGGCGGCGGCTTCGCCCCTTCGCCCTCGGACTTCTTCTTCGCTTCGGTCGTCGCCTTGTCCGACTTCGCCCCCAGCACACGCGGCTTACCGGACGCACCGCCTGGCGCGATATAATCTTCTCGTCGCAGCGGGCCAGAGGGCACCGCGCGCGATGCGTCCGCGTTAAACGGAGCAATGGGCGGCACGACCGTCGCCGGTGACGCAGCCGTCGCGGGTGCCGTCGCCGGTGACGCAGCCGGCGCGGGCACCGCTGCCGCCGGCGCAGCCGCCGTTACCGCAGGAGCTTCTGCGGGCGTGTCGTCTCGACCGCCGCCGCTGACGAAGGACCGCACGCGGTCGACCTCCTCATCGGTCAAGCTGGCCAATGCCGACCCCTTGCCGGTAATGCCAGCCTTCGCGCAAAGATCAACCAGATCCTTGCTGTCGAGCTTGAGTTCTTTCGCTAGCGAATAGATGCGAACGGCCAAGTGGGCCCTCCCGTGGTCGCTTGGCCGCTACGCTCGGCGGCGAAGGACCTGTCGTACGTGAAACTAAATCATTCGGCTTCTCCCCATCAATCTGGCGGCCCAACGATCGGGCAACGCCGCGCCGAGCCGTCAATCGCTCGACTCCTTCGCCGCTACGTCGTTCGCGGAGTTCGACGCCGATGAGTTCGCCGCCGCCGGAGACTTCTCCGGCTCGTCCGAAACATCGGCTACCGATTCCTCGCCACCATCATCGGCCGCGGCTTCTTCAACCGCCGCCGCTTCCTCAACTAAGACCTCTTCCTCAGCAACCGCCTCGCCTTCCGCCGCTGCGGGCACGGCATCGGAGCCGTCCACCGTCACACCGTCCGAAGTTGCCGCTTCTGGAACGGCCGCTTCTGGATTGGCCGCCGCCCGGGCCGCGTCGCGCTCTGCCTCGAGCCGGTGCGCCTCGGCCGTTGCTTTCTCGATCCGGTCCAATTCGCGCTGGCGACGACGCTGATCCGCTTCGATCTGCTCCGCCTCTTGCGCCCGCCCATCCGCTTGTTCCACAATCTTGTCGACCTGCTCCTCGGTCAAGCTCCCCATCGCCGCCAGATCCACCGGCTCAATCACGGATAGATCGTCGTACGACATATATCCTTCTTCGACCAGCTTAAGAGCCAACGCTTCGTCGACGCCTTCCAGTTGGCTGAATCCGCCCACCGCGCGGTCGATTTGCTCGTCCAATTCCTCGCGGGTCATGATCTCAATGTCCCACCCGCAAAGCTTGCTCGCGAGCCGCACATTCTGCCCTCGCCGGCCGATAGCCAGCGAAAGTTGATCCTCGCGCACCAGCACGATCGCCCGACCGAGCATCTGGCAGAAGATCACGTCTTCGACCTCGGCCGGCTGCAAAGCGTTGCCGATCAACACCTTCAAGTCGTCGTTCCAACGAACGATGTCGATCCGTTCGCCCGCCAGCTCGTCGACGATATTCTTGATCCGATTGCCGCGCACGCCCACGCAAGCCCCGACGCAATCCACCCGCTGATCCGAGCTGCTCACGGCGACCTTCGAGCGATAGCCCGGCTCGCGCGCCATGGCCTTGATCTCGATCACGCCTTCTGCAATCTCCGGAATCTCCTGCTCGAACAATCGCTGCACGAACTGCGGCCGAGTTCGGCTCAGCACCACCTTCACTCGGCTCCCCTGCTTGCGTACCTCGAACACCGTCGCCCGCACGCGCTCGTTCGGATGGTGCGTCTCGCCCGGTATCTGTTCGCTCCGCGGCAGGATGGCCTCGACATTGGTTAGCTGAACCGTCGCCACGCCTCCTTCGTAGCGATGGATCACGCCCGTGATCATGTCGCCGATCGTGGCCTCGTATTCGTCGTACAGCGCGTCGCGCTCGGCTTCGCGAATCTTCTGAATGATTACCTGCTTGGCCGTCTGAGCGCCGACCCGCCCAACGATGTCCGTGTCCAGCGGTTCGCCGTTGTGATAGCCCTGCATCTCGCCGCTTTCGCGGTCGATCTTCACGTCAACTTCGTCGGTTTCGTTATAATGCCGCTTCATCGCCGACACGAGCGCCGACTCGATCGCGACGAACACGATCTCCTTGTCGATGTTCTTGTCGCGATGAATCGCGTCGACGATCCGCAGTATTTCACCTGGATTCATGTTTCAAACCACCGCTCGCACTCTGCCGAATCGATTCCTGACGGAGCGAAGCGGGCCTTCGTTCGCTTATCGTTGCCGCCCTCGCGAAAGCTCCGTGCCGCGCGATCGCCGCCAACGTAGGGAGTCGAATTGTATCGGTCGCCGTCCCTCATCTAAGCAAGTCTGCTCGACTCGCACTGCTGAAAAAACAACTGCCCTGCACCCCTCGCCACACTCCGGCAAAGAACGCCTCGATCGAGAACGCCCGCACCATGGCCGACGAAAAGCACAACCTACAACAAACACCCAGCGCCCAACAGGCGCGCACCAAAACGCCGTTCCCAATGCCCGAAAGCGAGCTAAAATCGCCTCCAAACATCGCGAATAAACCTGCCCCCGGACGTCGTGTAAAAACCAAACGGTCTCCAACCAAACCGGGCGGCCATCCGCCCGATCCGCTCGAAAACCGTTCCACGACAGAACTTAGTGGTTTCGCCTAGCGGTACAGGATACCGGTCACCCAATCGAGTGTCAAGCTGCCGATACCGCTAGCACGACCATCTGCACTACCGAAAAACCGGCGCAAACTTGCCGACGCCTTCCCTCTCACACCTGACCACCGCCCCCATCCAATGTCCAAAACCATTTTCCAACGCATCATCGACCGAGAAATCCCCGCTCAAATCGTCCACGAGGACGACATCTGTCTCGCCTTTCGCGACGTAAATCCGCAAGCCCCAACCCACATCCTGGTCATCCCCAAAAAACCAATTCCGTCCATCGACCACCTAGTCGCCGAAGACGCCGCAACAGTCTCCCATCTCTGGCTGACGATCCCCCGTCTGGCCGCCGACCAAGGACTCGCCGACGGCTACCGCGTAGTCGTCAATTGTGGTTCCGACGGCGGACAAACCGTCGATCACCTACACTTCCACATCCTCGGCGGGCGACCGCTAGCATGGCCGCCAGGCTGATCGCGCGAGAACGCGCCGCCGCGATCCCCATCGATGCCCGGTCGGACCCCCAACGCCGAAATGACGTTGACCGCGCCGGCCAACTCGCTATGATTCGCCCCCGATCCGCTCGCAAAGCCGCGCAAAAAACGGGCTTTTTGTTTGCCGTTTGCGCGAATTGAATGGAATTTGACGGTCGTCCGGGTCGAAATACCGAAATAGAAGCCAGATCTCGCGCTCCGCTAATTCGCGCGGCGCGAACGTCGCAATCGAATTCAGTCCTCAGGGAAGAGGGCGTCGGCCGCCGGGCGTCATGCCTGCCGTGCCCACCCTCTTTTCCCGTCGCCAACCTTCATAAGGGCGCAACGGCCATGCGGAACCCCATGCTGCGAACCGGTTTGCTCTGCGGGTCGCTCGTCATGCTTAGCGGCTGCTACAGCAACGGAAAATTCCACTCGCCCACCTGGAACGAAATGGCGTGGTGGCGCAAGGACGCCGCCCCCAATACGTCGCTCGCTGCGGCCCCCAGCATCGGCGGCCGACCGTCCGACGAGGCCCTAGCCGACAAGAATTCGCCCGGCGCCCGCGCCACGGCCGCTCCGCCATACGACGCTGCCGCTGCCAGCTACAATAGTTCGCCCGCCGCAGCAGGCTCGCGCTATCCAGACACGGGCTACTCGAACACCGGATATCCAGACACGGGATATCCCAACGCATCGACCGGCGGCCCTAATTGGGCCGCCAACGGAGATGCCTCCGCCGCGAACGTCGCTTCTAACCCATACGCCAAGTCCGGGCCGAGCGGATACGACACCGGCAGCCGCTACGACGGTCGCCCCGCGGATCACGCTCAGCGAACGCCCTACGACTCGGCCTATCCGGGTGCCGGAAACACGTACTCGACGCACGGCGCTGGAAATGAGGCCGATCGCCGCGCGTACTCTGCCAACGACGAACCGACCACCTCCGGCCGCGGCGACTACGCTCCGCCCACCGGACCGCGAGACAACCCATACTACCGCTCGGCCGATCCCGCCGCGCCCGCCGCATCGACTCGCTACGACGAAGACCGATACACGTCGCCCGATCGCTACACGCCGCCGACCAACACTGGCGCGTCGACCGATAAAAACAGCGCATCGCCCTATGTCTCGCAGCAGGACGCCGAGCGCCGCTACGACAGTGCAGGCTATCGCGACATGACCGGCGACCGATACTTAAGC
>JAJDEG010000123.1 GCA_029259895.1 Planctomycetota bacterium | reverse complement strand
ACACGACGGTTGGGTTGGGCTGGCGATCGGGGCGCGGCGCGTTGGCGGTGCGGTCTCCGCGAGTTCTGCCGCGGAATCGACGGCGGATTCGGAATCGGCGTTGCGCGGCGATGGCACGCGGCGTTAGTCGACTGCGGATGCTTGGAGCAGCCGTTGGCCGCACGTGAATAGCGAGCTGGTACTTTTCTAACGCAGAGGTGGCGGAGGTTTCGCAGAGGACGCAGAGAAGAGCGCGAGCTGCGGCGTGACGGTGCAATGACAAGCGCGCCGAAGATACAATCTCCGCAACCTCCGTGCGCCCTCCGCGTGGTCTGCGTGGAAAAAACGACCAGCCAAAATTTGTGCATGCGTGAAAGAAGTTCCTGATTCGTCGTACGATGGACTGAGAATTCCTTGCCCCTTTGCCGTCGACGGACTACGATACGGAAAGCAATTGTTCGTTGCGCCCAATTCATTGTCCCGTCGCTGTGATCGTCGCTTTGTAGGCTCGTCATCGCATTCTTACCGAATCCGTTTCGCCGATTTGTTTTCGTCGATTGCTCGTTCGGCTGAATCATTAGGGATCGGCTCGATTAAAGTTCCGTTATTCGTAACGGATTTCGCGTAGGATGGGTCGTCGAACGGAGTGAGGCCCGGCATGCGATGAAACACGATCCGGTGGGCCTCACTCCGTTCGACCCACCCTACAGAATCTCGAAACCGCGAACCGTAAACTCAGGAAGTTATTTCGAGCCACATCTTTACGGCTCGCTCGACTGGGCGGGTTCTTTTCGGTCATGCACGTTCTTCGATTCGCCGTTGTTGTGTCGCGCTGGTTGGCGCTCGCCGCTTGCCTGGCGGTGGTTGGCTGTAGCGATGGGCCGGAATTGTCGCCGGAAGCGGAGGCGCTCGTTCGCGAGGCCGCCGAAGCCGAGCAGCGTGCGTTCGACGAGGCAGCGCGACGGCGCGAGGAGCGAGAGCCGGCGATTCCGCCAAGCGAAGTGCTGGGCGATCTGCGGCGCGACGCTGAGGAATCGGCGACAGCGGGCGACGACGGCGGCGCGGCTTTGCCTGCAACCGACGGCGATCATGGCGAAGACCGTATCGGCGATGATGTTACTGGCGATACGGATCAAGGGAACGATGCGTCGACGGACGAACTGATGGGCGAACTGCCGAGCGAATTGCCGGACGAGTTGCCGGCTCAACCGACGCCGCCGCCACTACGCCGCGATCGCAGAGTAGCAATCAAATGGGCCGAGATGCAAGCGGGCATGACGCCGCCGGATGTCGTCGCGCTGTTGGGCCGACCGACGCGCTCCGCCGACGATTTCTTCCTTACGTATTGGTATTACGGCGAAGGGCGCGACGCGGGCAAGGTGGCGTTTATTCGAGCGTCGCAAAAGACGATGGCCTGGGATGCACCGCTACACTGACTGGGCATTCCGGCGGGGCGTTGCGCACTTCCGGTTCGCTTTGCGATTCATGCTCAATCCAGCCAATCCTTCGTCGCCAACCGCTCCGGCGCGTAGGTTTCCGTCACGTAGCTGATGTCCTTGCTGATGAGCGCTTCGACTTCCAGCTTGAAGCCGTTGTCGATCATCTTTTGGATTTCGCGCTGCCACGGTTTCTTGTGCTCGAACCACGGGTAGTTGGCGATTTGCTTGGCCCGTTTGACGTCCTGCTCGCTGAGGGCGATTTGCACGCTGGGCGAGAGCTGGCAGCGCTCGAAGTCGATACTCCGCAGGCCGAGGAACTTTGCGTCGGGAATCGCCATTCGCTTCGATTCGTACGCCAGGTTGATCGAACCCTGTTTGAGGACGCTGTAGATGTAGTATCCCCACGGGTCGTTATCGAGCAGGCAATAAATTGGCAGCTTCAGTTCGTTGTGCAGACGATAGAGCATCCGCCGCACGCCGCGCGGGGGCTGTCCGCCGCCGTGAGTGAGAATGCAGTTGTGCTCGCGCCAGAACTTATCTTCGTTGAACCGCCGCCAGACCGTGTCCTTTTCGACGTGGAGGATGAAATCACCCGTACACTTTTTGAACTGGATGACTTCTGGTTCGACGATGGACGGGATGCTGTATCCGCCGCTGCCCATGCGCGCGCAGTCGATCTCGTCGCCGCTGTCGATGAGCGAAATCGGCCCGACCATGCCGCCGCGGTTGCTGGCGTAGACGTGCAACTCCTCGCGGAGGGCGTTGAGGGTGACCTCGACGTCTTCGATGATCGTATCGCAATCGCCCTGGTCGTCGAAAGTCTCTTCCTTCGCGCCTTCGATCGTGTGCTTGAGCAGGTAGTACAAACCGCGGATGCTGGTGGTCTTGCCCTCATTGATGAGTTTCTTCGAGCCGCTGGCCACCAGGATCGTCTGCATGTAGCTCTTGGCCTGGGCGAGATTGAACAACTGCCGGCGGTTTTTGGCCGAACCCATCTCGATGAACCGCTTCGTCTTGTTGTACTTGACGTTGGAGAGCGCGCGGGTGGGGATGTCGAGCGACGGATCGCGCTTCTTCTCCGCGGCGGCGACGACGCCATCGGCGAGGTTGACGATCTGGGTGAGCGTTTGTTTGTCTTTGGCGGTCAACGTGGCGGTGGAACCGTTGGACTGACTGCGGGGGCGGGGTTTTTTCTTAGCCATATCAGATTTCGTCGAGATTTCGCGGTGAAAAAATTGGTCTTCGGGTCCAACGACTCGTGGGGTGCTCTGCGAATACGTCACATTGAGTACCAACGGGCAGCGACGGTTGCCCAATCACGGTTGCATTGAACCATTCTTGCCACAACATACAAGATCGACGGGCGTTTCGAGAAGCCGAGTCGATGAGAATCGCGTTGCCTGAATCACGTAGGGTGCGTCGAACGGAGTGAGGCCCACCAGGATAGAACGCGGCGGTTGGTGGGCCTCACTCCGTTCGACCCACCCTACGGCGTATGCGACTACAACCGCGGCTTGGCCGGTTTGATCGGCTCGTTTTGAGCGTCCGCCGCTTTTGTTTTTACTTTTCGGCGGTACACGCGGTCGCCGCAGGTGGCGTAGATCGTGTCGTGCTCCGGTCCGCCGAAGCAGAGGTTCGATATGCGGCCGTTCGGCGTGGGGATGATGCAATTGACGCGGCCGGCTTGATCGCATACTTGGATGCCGATTCGCGTGGCGACGTACAACCGCCCGTCGCGGTCGACGCGCATGCCGTCCGCGCCGCTGTCGTCGGCCGTGTCCGGTACGTGCAGGTGGTAATACTTCTGCTTGTGGGCGAGCGTGCCGTCGCTTTGGATTTGGTAGCTGTAGACCCAATGCGAGCGGCTGTCGGCGACGTAGAGCAGCGTTTGGTCTGGCGAGGTAGTGACGCCGTTGGCGAACCTCAGGCCCGTATCGACCACGCGAGCGTCCCCCTTCGCGCGGATGTGCCACACTTTGCTTTCGCCCCGTTGGCGATCTGGATTCGTCACGTACATCCCGCCGTCATGAAGCACGACCAAATCGTTGCCGCGGAATCCCTCGGCCACGGTCGCCGCGTTGCCATCCGCGCCGTAGGCCACAATCTGCTCCGCGCCGCTGGCGACGGCGTACAACCGTCCGTCGGGTCCGAAGGCCTGACCGTTGGCGCGCCGCGAATCGGCGATGAACTCCGAGACCTTGCCGTCGAGACCGATCTTGTGCGTCTTGCTGTTCGGGATGTCGTTGAAGAATACTTCGCCAGCGTCGTTCGCCGCCGGGCCTTCGGTGAACTTGTAGCCCTCGCCGACCAACTGCCAGTCCTCGTCGGCGATGAGAATCTCTTGAAGCTGCGGCGAACCGCGGCCAGACTTGATTGGTGCGGGCCAGTCCTTCCACAGCCAGCGCATGGCGTCGGGGAAGATTTCCGTGGCGTGCTTTCCGTTGTGCCCTCCGTCGCCCCAGATGTGGTTCACCTCGTATCCGGCAAATGTCAGCGACCGCTGCATCGCTTGGTTGGCCATCCACCAGTCGCCGCCATAAATGTTCAAGTCGCCGCTGCCGTCTTGCAAGAAGATGCGAATCGGCTTCGGCTCGTATTTCCGCACCAGCGTCGGGTAGTCGTTCCCGCCGCGCAAGCCAACGTAGGTGCCGATGGCGCTGAACACGCGGCGAAACGCATCGGGCCGTTCCCACGCCGCCGTGAAGGCACAAATCGCCCCGCTGCTCGATCCGCCGATGGCGCGGTCGTTGTCGTCCTTCGAGAGGCGAATCTCGCGGCCGTCGGCGGTCTTGAGCTTTTCAACTTCCGGCAGCAGTTCTTCGAGCAAGAACCGTGCGTAGTTGTTGCCCAAGCCGTCGTACTCGTAGCTGCGATTGAAGCGGTCGATCGCCATTTCGTTCGGCGCTTGCACACGGCCGTGCATGACGAACACGCCGATGGTGACCGGCATCTCGCCCGCCGCGATCAACTGGTCGAACACGGCCGGGGCGTTGTACTGGATGCCGTCTTGATTGACGTACACGCACGCCGGTTTGGCCGGGTCGTACTGTGCAGGTATGTAGACCCAATAATCGCGGACCGTGCCGGGAAATACCTTGCTTTTATCGAACGTGTGCTTCGTCACGCTTCCCTTGAGCACGGCTTCGTCGTCGGCGCGAACGGTATCCGCGAATGAAACGCAGATCGCCAGCGAGACCAAGGGGGCGAATGCAAAGCAAGCCATCGAGCGGCGAGGAAACATGGCGGAGATTCCTGGAGTGAACCGCGGCGATGCGGCGGGCAAGAATAAAGGGGCGGGCCGGAACCAATCTGGTCCGACGCCGCCCCAAAGTCAAGCTGGAAATGGATTTCGTTCGCCGAGCGATCAGGCCTCGATCTCGTAGCCCTTGCGCTGTTCGCGGTTCTGCATTGCGTTCGCTTCGGAGTCACCTTCGATCTGCTCGGTATCGGGATTCCACTTCAGCGCCCTGCCGAGGCGAATGGCGATGTTCGCCAGGTGGCACGTCGTCATCGCCCGGTGGTGCGTGAACACGTCCGAGATCGGCTGCTCGCGCGTCTTGAGGCAATCGAAGAAGTTACCCATGTGATCGCCCGGCTTCTTGCCTTTGTAGACTTTGATGATTGCATCCTCGGGCAGCGGATTGTCCTTCAGGTCTTCGACCGGCTTGCCCTTGAGCGCTCCGCGGCTCACGAAAATGCGTCCCTTGTCCCCTTCGATCAGTAATCCGTTGTCCATGTCGTCGCGAATAATCACTTCGACGCCGCTCTTATACTTGCACGACACATTGAACTTGTTCGCCGTGTTGTACTGGTTGTCGAGCGTCGGATGACCGTTCTCGAAGGGGACCGGATGCGTCGCCGTTCCTCCGACCGAGATCGGGCCGGTATCGTCCGCGCCGATCAGCCACGTGGCGATGTCGACGTGGTGTGCGCCCCAGTCGGTCATCTTGCCGCCGGAGTATTCGTACCACCAGCGGAACTCGTAGTGGCACCGCCGCGGAATGTAATCGACCAGCGGGGCCTGCCCGAGCCACTGCTCCCAGTTCAAATGATCCGGCGGCGTTTCCTTCTTTAGCGGGCCGCTCGACGGCGCGCCGCCGATCGAGCAACTCACGGTTTTGATATTGCCGAGCCGCCCTTGGTGGGCCAGCGCGATCGCCGTGAGAAACCGCGAGCCGTCGCTCCGCTGCTGCGTGCCGACCTGAAACACCTTGCCGGTTTCCTTCACGACCTTGCAGATCAGCTTCCCTTCGTCGATGGTCAGCGTGAGCGGCTTTTCGCAATACACGTCCTTGCCGGCCTTCATCGCCGCGATGGCGATCCGCGTGTGCCAATGATCCGGCGTGCCGATCGTGACGACTTCGATGTCCTTGCGGTCGAGCAGCTTGCGGTAGTCGTCGAAGATCTCCGCCTTGCCGCCGCCCTGTTTGGCCTTGGCTTGCTCGGCGCGATGGGCGTCGACGTCGCACACGGCCACGATGTCGCCGTACCGCTTTGCCCGGTTGGTGATGCCGTTGCCCTGTCCGCCGCAGCCAATTTGGCCGACGAGCGGCCGGTCGTTCTTGGCGGCGAATTCGGCGGCCAGCGGTTTCTCTCCGCTGAAGAAGTAGGGCGTCACGGCGGATGCACCGGCGACGGCGGCCGTGGTCTTGAGAAATGTGCGGCGATTTTGGCGGGAGGTGGACATCGGAATTGCCCTTCGGTTAGGTGAGTGGCGGGAGTGTGCTAATCGCCTGCCGTCGCAATTGCACTGACGGCGGCGATGGGTTGGACTCGACCGATTCGCGGTGCGGCGACGGCATCTGACGATCGGTGGCCGATCGAGTATCTAAGAGGCTACTATAGTCAACAATGATCGACCACCGTCGCGTTTTCATTTTTCGAGAAAAATAACTTGCCTTCGCCAGCGCGCAGAAGGATAATGAATCGGCAAATCCGGCGCCCGTGTCGTGTGCAGGCGAATTTCATTTTCTTCGTGCCCGATATCGCCGGCGACTACCCTAGTCATCAGCGCGCCGGCAACCCGCTCGGCGCGTTTTTTCGTTTTCCGAAAACGTGCGTTCTCATTCCGTTCGTTGGCGGCTAGGCAAAGCGAAGTGAGCCTAGCCGCTCGATTGTCGGCACGTGCAACCGCCTAACCTCATCTCATTGGAAACAAACATGCCGCAGGTAAGAGCCCGCCGCGTTTCCCGATCCTTTCGTCGCCACCGTCTCGCGTCGCCAGAAACGCTCGAACAGCGTCAGATGCTGGCCGCCGCACCGGTCATTAGCGAGTTCATGGCCAGCAACGGCTCGACGTTGGCCGATTCGACCGGCGCGTTTCGCGATTGGATCGAAATCTTCAATGCTGGCGACGAGGCCATCGACTTGGCTGGTTGGCATCTCACCGACAACGCCGCCAATTTGGCGAAGTGGACGTTTCCCAGCACGAATCTTCCGGCCGGGGAATTTCTCGTCGTCTTCGCCTCGGGCTGTAACGTGCCCGGCGTCGATTGCCCCGATCCGGCGGTGGAACTGCATACAAACTTCGAGTTGACCCGCACGGGCGAATACGTCGCGCTCGTTCAACCGGACGGAGCGACGATCGTTTCCAGCTTCGGTCCCGCCGGTACGAATTATCCGCGCCAATTCGAGGACGTCTCGTACGGTCTCGGCCAAGCCGCGACGCTGATCGGCCCCGGCGCGAACGCCAGCGTGCTCGTTCCGCCCAACGCCAGTCTCGGCCAAACGTGGACCGATGCCGGCTACGTCCCGGACGGTTCGTGGACGTCCGGCCCGACCGGCGTCGGCTATGCGCCAGGCGGCGGATCATCTGTCCTGGCCTTGGACTTCAACGCGCGCACGTCCGGGGATGGCGCGGCCGATACACAAGCCGGATTCACCGGCATGACGATCAATCAAAACGGCCAATCGTTCGGCGGCATCACGGTATCACTCTCCACGCTCGGCGGCGCGACGCTCGACGACCGCGACCGCGCCGTACCGACCAATTCCGGTGCGCTAACCACGGCGCAGATTTACGACGATTTCGTCTTCGCCAACGGCACGTTCGACGGTGCGGAGTTGCAAGTCCGCCTCCAGGGCCTTACGCCCGGCACGCCGTATCGCGTCACGCTGTGGTCGTACGACAATAGCAGCGTCAACGCGCGCGTCTCGGATTGGACCGAAATCGCCAGCGGCACGCCCGTCGTCATCGAACAGAGTTACACGTTCGACGGCAACGCCGTTCCGACGAGCGACGGCGACGACACGATGGCCGCCGATCTGATTGCGTCGCCAGGCGGCGAGTTGATCCTCCGCGGCGTACGTAATGGCGGTACGTCCCACGGCGTGTTCCTCAACGCCCTGAGCGTCGAACTAGCCGGCATCGGGGGGCTGGTGGCGACGAATGTCGGTCCGCAGATGTCGGGCGTCAATGCGTCGGCCTACGTTCGCGTGCCGTTCGACGTTCCCGCCGGGGCGACTTACGACGCGCTGACGATGCGTGTGAAATACGACGCTGGGTTCGTCGCCTACCTTAACGGCCAAGAAGTCACCCGCCGCAACGCGCCTACTGCCGCCGGCGTTGCGCCGGCTTTCAACGCGGCCTCGACGGTCGAGCGTAGCGTCCCTGAGACAACGTCCTACGAAACGATCGACCTTTCGGCCCATCGAAATCTGCTCGTCCCCGACGGCGCGAATGTGCTGGCCTTTCACGGCCTGAATTCGACGTCGGCCGACGAAGACTTCGTCATCCTGCCGGAACTGATCGGCACGGCGCTTTCCGGCGGCGGTGTCGGCCAGTACTTCGAAACCGCCACACCGGGCGGCCCCAATGGCGAAGGCGTGTTCGGCTTTGTCGAAGACACCACGTTCAGCCGCGACCGCGGCTTTTACGACGCACCGTTCGACGTGACGATCGCCACGCTGACAGTCGGTGCGAACATCTACTACACGCTCGATGGCAGCGTGCCCGTTGCAACGAATCCTGCCGCGGTGCTCTACTCCGGCCCGGTGCGTATCAACACGACGACCACGCTCCGCGCTGCCGGCTACAAAAACGACTTCCGCCCGACCGACGTCGACACGCAGACCTATCTGTTCCTCGATCACGTGATTCGTCAGGCCGAAAGCGGAGTCAATTACGTCGAAATATCGAACGCCAACACCGTCGGCACGATTAGCGGAGCGGCCGATTGGGCGTTGCCGACCGTCAACGGCGCGTCGACGAACCTTTGGGTGCCGCGCGTGGCCACTTCTGGCACGCCCTTCGGCACGTTTACCACGGCCTGGCAATCGGCCACCGCCGGCGCGCCCGATGGCGTGCCGATGATCACTGTTGCGATAGACGGCCTTACGCCGGGCGAATCGTACAACGTCTTCGCAAATTTCTGGGACTCCGACGCCGCCAACGTGTGGACGGTACGCGCGGGCCTTTCGCCGGCCGCGCTCACGCAGTTCACGTCCGACAACGCCTACTTCACCGGCCAGGTTTCCGGCGACCGCATCCTCTACAACGGCCTCGTCGGAGAGGCCGTCGCCGACGGTTCCGGCGTCGTTCGGGTCTACCTCGACGATGTCGCCCCCAACAATAGCGCGACGCGGACGTTTCTCGACAGCGTCGGCTTCTCGCAAGGCGAAGCCCCCACGCTCACGCCTCGTTCGTATCCCGCCATTTGGCAAGCCGGCGCTAGCGCCGATTTCGCCATGGACTCCGAGGTTGTCGCCCAATGGGACGACTTCAATCCGGCCAACACCGACGTCGGCATCCGCCAATCGCTGATGTCGATTCCGACGATGTCGATCGTCATGGACCCGGCCGACTTGTGGAATCAAGGCAACGGCATCTATCCGAATTCCAACACGCGGGGTAGCGCCTGGCGTCGAGCCGGCTCGATCGAGTACTACGACCCGGCGACTGGCGACCAGTTTCAATACAACGCTGGCGTGCAAATCCACGGTGGAGCGAGCCGCGACAACGTTCGGCAGAAGAAACACAGCTTCCGTCTCATCTTCAGCGAAGACTTTGCCGGGCCGAACACGCTTAACTTTCCGCTTTTCGGCGACGACGCCTCGGACAACATCAACACGGTCGTGCTCCGCGCCTTTTTTACCGACGGCTACGCCACGCGCACGCAAACCGGCCGCTATTCGCCGCTCGATTCGATGTACCTCCGCGACGTCTGGATGCGCGAAACGCAACTGGCGATGGGCGGCCCTTCGGCCCACAACACGTACGTCCATCTCTACATCAACGGGCTGTACTGGGGCCTGTACAACCCGGCCGAGCGCCCCGACGAAGCCTTTCAGGCCGAGTATCTCGGCGGCGACCGCGACGACTACGACGTCATCAAGGACTTCAACGAACTGTTCGCTGGCAACCGCACGGCCTGGGACCAGATGTTCGCCCTGGCCAATCAGCTCACCGGCCCCAATCCCGACGCCATCTATCAGCAGCTTCAAGGCAACAACCCGGACGGCTCGCGCAATGCGGCGTTTCCCGTGCTGCTCGACATGGACAATTTTTCCGACTACATGATGCTGCACCTCTACGGGGGCGCGGAAGACTGGCCGCATCACAACTGGTACGCCGCCCGCAGCCGCACGGCCGATTCCGCCGGGTTCAAATTCCACGTTTGGGATCAGGAGATCGTCCTCGACGGCCGCTATCGCGATCGCACCGACGCGGCGAACGCCAATTCCCCGGCCGAACTATTCAGCGAGCTTCGCAATAGCGCTGCATTCCGCGCCCACTTCGGCGACCGCGTGCAAAAGCACATGTTCAATGGCGGCGCGCTGTCGACCGAGGCGAATCAGGCCCTTTGGATGCAATGGGCCAACGTCATCGAATCCGCGATGATCGCCGAATCGGCCCGCTGGGGCGACGCCCGTGAAGGCGAAGTCATCACCGTCGACTCCGGCCAGCCTTCGGTCGTCATTCCCACAATGACCGTCGACCACTGGCGCGCCGAACGCGACAACGTTCGCGATAACTACTTTCCGCAAAGTCACACCCTCACCCTACAGCGCTTCATCGCCGACGGTCTCTATCCGAGCGTCGCTGCGCCGGTCTACGGACAGCACGGCGGTTCCGTCGCGGCGGGCTACGAACTGACGATCGCCGATCCCGACCCGCTGCCGGGCAACACGATCTATTACACGACCGACGGCAGCGATCCGAGCGTCCCGGCGCCGACCATGGCCACGTCGCTCGTCGCCGAAGCGGCCGCCAAAAACGTTCTCGTTCCCACGGCGCTCAACGGCGGCAACCTGCTCGGCGATTCTTGGAAGGGCACGCCGGCCAACGAACCGTTCGACGTCACCAGTTGGCTCGCCGGCACGGGCGGATTGGGCTACGACGAAAACGCCACTTACGTTCCGTTCATTTCGCCGTCGCTCGATCTCGGCACCGCGATGAACGACGTCAACACGTCGGTCTTCGTCCGCATCCCGTTCAGCGTCGACGCCGGCGATCTGGCCGCGTTCGACTTCATGTCACTGAATGTCCGCTACGATGACGGTTTCGTGGCGTATCTCAATGGTCAAGAAATCGCCCGCGCCAATGCCGACCCTGGCACGCCTGCTTGGAATGCGTTATCGAGCACCTCTCATAGCGACACCGACGCTGTGAATCCGGCCAATTTCAATGTCTCGGCGTTTCTTGCGGCGCTGCAGGTCGGCACGAATATTCTCGCAATCCACGGCCTCAACGTAGCAATCACCAGCTCGGACTTTCTGCTCTCAGCGGCACTCATCGCCGGCGACTTGCCTGACGCCGCGATTTCGCCGACCGCCTTGCCGTATAGCGGACCGATACCACTTGCCGACAGCGCCACGGTGCGGGCGAGAACTTTTTCTGCCGGCCAGTGGAGCGCGCTGACCGATGCATTTTTCACCGTGCAGTCGCCGCTCCGCATCAGCGAACTCCACTACAATCCGGCCGCACGCACGCAAGCGGAAATCGACGCCGGCGTTCTCGACCGCGACGACTTCGAATTCCTCGAACTGGTCAACACCAGCAACACGGTGACGGTTAATCTCGCCGGCGTTCGTTTCGCCGACGGCATCGAATTCACGTTTGGCGACGTCGATCTCGCGCCGCAGGAACGAATTGTCGTTGCCCAGAATCTCACGGCGTTTGAACTGCGCAACGGCACGGCCGTAAACGTCGCCGGACAGTACGGCGGCACGCCGGAGAATTACCGCCTTAGCAACGGTGGTGAGCGAATCGCCCTGCTCGACGCCGGCGGCGGCATGATTCAGGCCTTCACCTACGACGACGCATGGCATCCCACGACCGACGGCAGCGGCCCGTCGTTGGTTGTCGTCGACGAGTTAGCGGCGCTCGATGCCTGGGACAGCTCGACGAATTGGCGGCCCAGCTATGCAACGGGCGGCTCGCCCGGCACGGTCGATCGCCTGCCCGGCGATTTCAATTCCGATCTCCGCGTCGATCTTGTCGATGTGGCGATCCTGCAAAGTCACCTAGGCACGGCCAGCGGCGCGACGCTTGCCCAAGGCGACGCCAACGGCGACGGCGCTATCAATCGCGCCGATGTGGTCGTCCTCGTGCGTAACTTTGGCCGCAACGTCGCCCCGGCACCGGCCTCGGCCGCCGCCAGCGCGGTCGTCACCCGCGCCGTAAGCCGCGACGCGATAACGGCCTCGCGCCGTCCACGAGCAATTCATCGCGCGGCCCTCGATGTCGTGTTGACGCACGATGCACTCCACGCTTCGGCATCCAACGCCGACGATGTGCCGCTTTCGACCAAACTTCGCGCCCGCCGCCGCGGGTGGTAACGTCCATGCAGTGAATTCGTACGTCGTGCTCCTTCGTGAATTTGTCGGTAGAGCCGACAACGCAGCGGCGCAATCAAGCGGCGCAATCAAGTATCGCTCTGCTTCGCGCGCCGTAGCGTCTCGGCCTCTGGCAAGCGCTTGTAAAAAGCATCGAGCGGGTAACAGCCCGAGACGATTCCGTTGCGCGGCGCGGTCGTGCAATCGCTGAATGTGCGGCACACGAGCTTGCGCGTCGTTGCGCTGCCCGACAGTACGTCGGCCGGTAATCGCGGATACGATAGGACCATGCGGCCCAGTCCAACGCTGTCGATCCAACCTGCCCGCACCGCGGCCTGGGCCACGTGCGGCAGATATTCCTGCAGATACGTGTAGCCCGTGCCGACCATCGGCAAATCGCTTACGGCCTCCTTGCATCTCCGGGCCGCGTCGATCTGCCGCGCCACACCGACCAACGGGTCTTCCGGCGGCCGATAGCCGTCGCTCGGCGGAAAGATCGCCGGCCGCTGCACGTGTGGATTGTAGTACGGGCTGCCGGCCGAAAGATTGACCATTGCCACGCCTAGCTCTCTTAATTTCACGAGCAGCGCAATCGGCTCCGTCAAATCCATCGTCAGCGGATCGTTCGCATCGACGCCGAAGCCGCAGTCGTAGGGCAACAGCTCAACAAACGGCATTGGCCGCCCTACGTCGCGACTCGTCGCGAACGGCGCCGTGTCGAATACGCTCAGCCGCACGCCGATCAGTAGCCGCGGCAGTTCGTCGCGAATTCGCTCGATAATCGTCGTCATCAATCGCGTCCGTCCCGCGAAGTCGCCGCCGAATCTTCCCGGCCTTCGCCGCGCGCTCAGAAACTCATGCAACAGATAACCGTGGCACGCCTTCACGTCGACGAATTGATACCCCGCTTGCTCGGCCAACACGGCCGCGGCAACGTATCGGTCGACTAGGCGTTCCAAGTCGTCGTCGGACCACACGGCGTTCGCGTCGCGCGGATCGATGCCCATCTTCACGTCGAGCAACGGGTGGTGATATGCGATTCGTGGAGCCGGCGGTCCGTCCGGCCGAGAATATCGACCGCTATGCGTCAATTGCAGGCCCACGAGCAGATCCGTCGTATCGCCGAACCGCGCTGCATGTTCGTCGACCAGTGTTTCGCGCAATTGAGCCAGCCCGCGAGAGTTCTCTTCCGTTGCCAGCGTCTGCCGCGGATTCGCTCTTCCGTCGTGCTGCACGGCAGCCGCTTCGCCGCCCCAGATGAGCTTGGCTCCGCTGGCCCCAAAATTTCGCCAACGCCGCAGCGTGAATTCCGACGGCGAACCATCGCGATTCGCATCCCAACCCTCCATCGGATGAATGCACCAGCGATTGCCCACGCGGAATGAACTGCCGCAGAGCGATGAACCAACCGACAGCGGCGCGGCCAGCGGCGAACCCTCCGCGGCCGACTGTGCCGCGTCGTCGACGGGCATCGACAAGCCAAGCTCGTCCAGCCGCGCGCGAAATGCCGCCACGTCCTTAAACTGTGCGATCTTGGGGTAACTCATCGCCATCCAAACACTTGAGATAAAGAACGCCACGGCCAAAAGTCGTTTCGCGAGCCATCGTAATGGCGCATCGTGCCGGGCCGCAAGTGAGCGCTGTCGCGATCCGAAACGGTCCGTGCGTTGTGTCGTTGCTTGCCACGACGCTTCTTCGCCGGGAATATTTGGCGCAAACTTGGATCAACCCTGTGAACCTTGCGTCTCTTGGTGGCGTCTAAAGGGTTAACAAACGCCGCGGTGGCATCGCGACCGCTAGTTTCACGAACCTTTTGTGAATGGAGCGATTCGTTCAATGTTGTTTTTACGGCCGAGATCGAACCAAGAACGCATAGTTGCGGGTTATTCCGCGCTGCGAGCCGCCTGTTCCGATTATCGGAATGGCCTCGTAGGGAATAGCCCCGCGCATCCATTGCGCTTGTGACGCTCGGCCGGCAATTCGGCTCGAAAGGCAATTCAAGGCCTGGCGTTACAACGCCGGGCCTTTTTTTGTTGGTCTTGGCGAGCGCGAAGCCATGCCGGAACAAAACGATGGGTCGGTAGCTGAGATGGTTTAGCGCTTGGTTGAAGACCAGGAGACGAGGATTCGAGCGCCTCCCGACCCACTTGCGCTCAGTGTGCGCGCAGATTTCGGCTCGTTCGTCTATCGGTTTGAGGATACGGCCCTTTCAAGGCCGGGAGATGGGTTCGACTCCCATACGAGCCGCTGAGCAGGCTGGAGGCGGTAGGCCGCACGAGTAAACGCATTGTCGACCCACCGCCTTGGGCCTTCGGCCTGATTGCTGTCCGGTGGTGTAACGGAAGCATGGCGATCTGATACGTCGTCGGCGGTGGTTCAACTCCACCCCGGACTATTCGCGCGAGCAAAGAACGCAAGGAGAACAACAATGCGACAAACGACGCGGCTCAAACGCATACGTCCGATCCATTTTCGGGGTCGTGGCGTAACGGTAGCGCTTCCGCCTTTTAAGCGGAATGGTAAGGGTTCGACTCCCTTCGGCCCCATTCGGCCAGATTGGTCTGGCTTCAGTGCCGGCGCGTAGCTCAGCGGTGAGAGCCGTGTCCTTATAAGACACAGGTCGAAGGTTCGACTCCTTCCGCGCCGATCGCGCGAGAGGCGGAAACGACAAGCAGAGATTGAACGGGATCAAAGTGTTAGCGGCAGCATGCCTGGCTCTTAACCAGGTCGGTGAAGGTTCGAGTCCTTCTGGTCCCACTGATAAGTCACACCGACAAGACGTTGGCAAGCACTGGTCGTCCAGAGGCAAGGACTCCGCGTTCGTAACGCGGTAACGCCGGTTCGAGTCCGGCCCAGTGCTTTCAGTTCTTTGACAATTTACTTCTCCAAGCGCGCCCATGATGTAGCGGCAGCCTGCTGCCTTGCCGAGGCGGAAGCGCGGGTTCGACTCCCGCTGGGCGCTTTGACGACCGGCGTATGGGATAGCCTGGCAAATCCGCCTGCTTCGGGAGCAGGAGATCGTTGGTTCGAATCCAACTACGCCGACTCGATTGCGGTGGGGCCGGTGCTGGTACCGGCAGGCGCCTGTTAAGCGCCCAGTCGCAGGTTCGATTCCTGCCGCCGCAGCTTTTGATGAATACGGAAGGGCAAGCCGATGGGCGACGGCAACTGTTTCGAAAACAGTCGAGCGATGAGCCTTGAGGGTTCGACTCCCTCTCCTTCCGCCTCTAGCTTTCGTAGTGACGTGCCCTTGGCCGAGCGGCAGAGGCGCCAGCCTTCCAAGCTGGACAGGCGAGTTCGACTCTCGCAGGGCACTTTCACGATATTCGGGGATCGGCTAACGGCAGGCCGCCTGGCTTTGAACCAGGCAGTGGTGGTTCGAATCCATCTCCCCGAGCCTTCGTGCGACGAGTCATGTCAGCACGAACAGCATTCCGGGGCAGTTGCTGCTGGTAGTGACGCCTGACTCTGAATCAGAAAGCCGTTGGTTCGATTCCAACCCCCGGAACTTCGACTCGATCATGCAAACAGTCCCGTGGTCCAGCGGCAACGACTCCTGGCCTACACCCAGGAAACGATGGTTCGAGTCCATCCGGGACCACTCGCCCAGGTACGCCAATCGGTAGAGCGGCGCGGCTTAAACCCACGCGGTTGCCGGTTCGACTCCGGCCCTGGGCACTGACCTTTCGGCTCGGTAGGCAATCGGCAGACCACTCTCGCTTAGAACGAGAGATGCTGTGGGTTCGAGTCCCACCTGAGCCACTGCAAAATTGAATCGTCCTCGTGGAGCAGCCTGGAGTGCTCGCCACCCTGTCACGGTGGAGGTCACGGGTTCAAATCCCGTCGGGGACGCTGGGAGTAGGCTTGAGGCTCGAGGGATGAGGCTTGAGGAGGAAATGGAAATCAGCACGATCCTCACGCCCCATGCCTCAAGCCTCGCGCCTTCCCACGGCACGGTACGCAAACCGGCAAAGCGGCCAAGCTCAAACCTTGGTGACTGCGGGTTCGACTCCCGCCTGTGCCACTGGAGGCTTGAGGGACGAGGCTTGAGGTTCCGAAGGCATCGCCCGTTGGTTCTATAACCCTCACGCCTCAAACCTCAGGACTCAAAGCTCCTCCGGGTCGTGTTCCTCACGGCGGCCTGTAAAGCCGTTGTCAGCAAACAAGTGAGGTGGACGACGAGAGGTTCAATTCCTTCACGACCCACTGCAAAAGGCGTGAGGCGTGAGGCGTGAGGCTTGAGACTTGAGACTTGAGACTTGAGGAAGACGCTGTACTGCATTCCTCTCGCCTCAAGCCTCATCCCTCAAGCCTCCCACGACGCAGGCGAGCCAGTGCTCAACTGGGCCTCATAAGCCCGGACCGTCGGGTGCGACACCCGAGCCTGCCACTTGAAGAGACGCGAGGCTTGAGGCCGGAGACTTGAGGAACGCAATTGCGAGTTTTCCTCCGGCCTCCCGTCTACAGCCTCCGGCGTGTTCCGACCGGGTACGCAAACTGGTAAAGCGACGAGGTCGAGAGCCTCGTGATTTTGTGGGTTCGACGCCCACTCCGGTCACTTGTATCTGATCCCGTGGTCCAACGGCGAAGACGCCTGCGTGACAAGCAGGAGAGCGATGGTTCGACTCCATCCGGGATCACTCGAAGAACGGTCTGTAGGTGTTTCGGCTGCACGCCGCCGTGGTAAGGCGGAAGGCCGGGTTCAGTTCCCGGACGAACCCTTGAAGCAGAAGAATCGGGCTGCTCGTCCAACGGAAAGATACCTGGCTTGCAACCAGGGGATCGGGGTTCGACTCCCCGGCGGTCCACTGCGGTAGGAGTTTAGGCTGTAGGAGTTTAGGCAGTTAGGTTTTGGGAGAACGAAGAGAGCGGATCAACGCAGCGAGAACTTTGGACGTTTCGGTCATGAGCGCCGCGAGCGATTCGTAACCGGCAAGATAGCCGAGGCGATGAGCGAGCGACGCTTGGTAATCCAACTCTCGAAGGGAACCGAACGCGATACCCAGAAACCGGACATAGTCCGATCTGGAGTCTCTCGCACATCCTTCAACGATGTTGGAAGGGACAGAAACCGCCGCGCGGCGCATTTGCGAAGTGAGGCCGAACTGCTCCTCACGAGGAAACGTCGCCGTGGACCTGTAGACCGCGATTGCGAGCCGATCCGCCAATTCGAACGCCCGAAGTTTCGTATGGTCTCGCATACTCATTCCCTAAATACCTAAAGCCTAAACCCCTACGGCCGAACTCGGAAGGTAGCCGGATACGGTTGGCCGGGCCGCGGTGCTAACGCGGTTCTCGCTCGTCGAGATGAGGGTTCGACTCCCTTGCTTTCCGCTGAGAATAGGCCGGAGGCTGTAGGCCGTAGGATTTTAGGTTGCAGACGCACGCCTTCTCTGACCTACAGCCTACAGCCTATAGCCTGATGTGGTGTCTGTGGTGTAGCGGTTTCTGCACACTTGGCTGTGAACCAAGAGGTACCGGTTCGAGTCCGGTCAGATACCCTCAATGTTCAGATTGGAACGCCGTCGGATGCGCGCGTCGCAATCCAACGGCTACCAATGAACAATCGAATGCCCTTCGCCCCGTTCACAAACCCAGATCGACGGATTCGATGCCTCGGCCGTTTGTTCGATAGGGTTATCGTAGAGGCTGACATTGTGCCGTTCGCCGCAGTGTGGGCAGTTCCAGAATACGCTTAACGCAATGTACGCCCGACAAACCGTTTCATTGCCGTCATCATCCAACTCCACCATTGTTCCCTCGCCTTCAACGATCTCTCCGTAAACAACGGGGACCACTTCACGTGTTTTATCGACTGACCATCCGTTCGGTTCCTCGCCGAAATAAGCACGCAATTCAAGATACTTCCAGGCTTCGTTTTCCGTCAACGAAATTGAATGACGCTGACCCTTGCGGACCGTCCAAAAAACGTCAACTTTTCGCTCTTCAACCACAATCGCGACTCCAAGTTGGATCAAGAACCATGACTCGTACACTACAGCGCCCGGCGCTGATCCTCAACCGCAACTGGCAGCCGGTGAACGTAGCGACTGTCGCCCGGGCGCTGGTGCTGGTGTGGAACGAGGCGGCGCGGGTGGTCGATCCGGAGACTTACCAGCTTTACACCTGGGCCGATTGGTCGCGGATCGCGCCGCGCGACGGCGATGCGTTCATCCGCGCGGTGCGGCGACGGCTGCGCGTGCCGGAGGTGATTGTGCTGGCCGAGTACGACCGGTTGCCCGACGCGGCGGTCAGCTTCAGCCGGCGCAACGTATTCAAGCGGGACCACTGGACCTGCCAATACTGCGGCGCTCAGCCCGGCGGCGGCGAGTTGACCATCGACCACGTTACACCGCGTGCGAAAGGCGGCGCGTCGTCGTGGACGAACTGCGTGCTGGCGTGCATCGCGTGCAACCACCGCAAGGCCGACCGCACGCCGCGCGAGGCCGGCATGAAGCTGCGCAAGCCGCCGGTGCGGCCGACATGGAAGCCCCTATACGCCCGGCACGACGTGGCGAGTGAAAGCTGGTCGAAGTTCGTCAGCGAAACGTACTGGAATGTTCCGCTGCAATCGTAATGTAGAAGCGTCGCCCGGCGGCTGGCTGTCGTTGAGCGAAACACGAGTGTGCTCCTGGGAGAGCAGCCGGTCTCCAAAGCCGGCGCACGGGGTTCGAATCCTCGCGCTCGTGCTTGCCGACGTGGCTCGACGTAGAAAACCGCCGGTCTTGACGGCAACACGGAAAGACGGCGGCTCATGCTGGTGCGAATCCAGTCGTCGGCTTTGTCTAATTGAATCAACGACATTTCGGTCATGAAGCGAAGCGCGACAATGCGAAAGCCAGTGCGAAAGCCAATGCGATGGAAACTTACTTGCGATTTCAAACGCCGCTGCGGTGCGAAAACACGGCGCGGCCACTGGGAATATTCGCGGCGGCGGGACAAGTCGAAACGTCCGCGCACGTCGACGAAGTCCTGCGCGATTGGATTGGCGAGACGCTTGACTGGTTCGGCGAACATCTGCACATGCCGGATCTCGGCGGCCACGGTTGGCGAGCGCTGTTCTGGTTTCGCTGCGGTTCGCGGCGGATGATCGCGACGATGTGGGAGCTAGTCGCCGCGGTGCGCGACGCCGGTGTGCCCGTTCAAATGCAGCGAACCTACGAGCCGGGAAGGATTGTCTACGTCGACGAGCATCAAGTCGCCGCAGTTGCTCGTCGTCGACGGCGATGCCCGCGGCAACGGTGGTCGGCCTTGCGAGTGTGATGGACGCACGGCAGTCTTCGAAACTGCAAGACGAGGTTCGACTCCTCGGCGAGGCGCTCGAGCAGGCCGGAGGCCAGAGGCGGGAGGGCATAGAACGTTGTCGCGTTTTCCCAGCCCCTAGTCCCCGACCCCCAACCCCTGTTCAAGTCCTCGGGGTGTGCCGGATGTTGCACGCGACCCTGCGAAGGTCGAGGGCCAGGTTCGACTCCTGGCGAGGACGCTGATTGTTGGAAGCAACGAGGTTTTCCACGATGGAGGTGTGCCATGTGCGAGGTCGAACAAGAAGATCAGTCCTGCTTTCGAGACGATGAGTAAACGGCGTAAGGGCCTCCCATCCGAAACGCACGTCAAGCGCGGCGTGCGAATCGTACATGGCGACAAGCAACTCGAAGAAAAGCTCGGCCGAAACGACATGTGTCCGTGCGGCAGCGGCAAGCGATTCAAGAAGTGCTGCATGAAGGCAGGCCGTTTTTGATGGCGTCAATCGCGACCACTACTTTTAGAGAATGAAAGCTATCCTCGCTCACCGGTAACGGCGAGCGAGGTCACGACGCTGGAGCCAGACGGCGAGGCGACCGCCTGCAAAGCGGTTCAAAGTGGGTTCGACTCCCACCGGCGTCTTTTTGCGTGGTGCGGTGCTAACGTGCCGACATCACGCAACGATTTTCAAGCAAGGTATTTCGCGGCTGGGCCAGCGGCGCGCGTCGCTCCGATCTACGGACGGTTAGCGATTCGTGTTCCGCGAGTGGAATATGACGAAGGCCGCGATGCACCCCCTGTGGTTAGCTCAGTGGATAGAGCACCAGACCATGAATCTGGCTGTAGTGGGTTCGAATCCCGCACCACTCGCCGATGCGAACCATCGGCTCCACGTGCCCCAAAAGCACGAACCGTCGCCCAACGGCGATGAACGATTTGCAGGTCAGCCGGCGGCGGCGCGTGCGAACGACGAAACCGACGCCGTGCCAGTTGTGAACTGGCGCGTGCGTTGCGTCGAGGCGTTGTGCGCGTTCGCCAACGGCAGCACGAGCGTAGTGCCCTGAAGTGCGCGGATACCGCGTCGCTGCACTGCCGGAAAAGTCGGCCAAGCGCCGAGTTGCGCGGGAAGCAATTGCTTCTTGCAACGCTCGCCGCCAAGCCGCTCGACCACCAGTCGCCGCGATGCTCAACCGCACTCCGCACGAACTCGCGCGACCGGCGAACACGATTCATCGCCCGCGGGCATTTTTTGTGAACCAGCGCGTTGCCGCGAATGTCGTACTCCTTCTGCAACCACGGTGACGCGTGTGACAGATAGTAGCTGAGCAGATAGAAAAAAATCGAGAAAGAAGGAGACCGATCAATGTATTTCATGTTGTTCCACCGCATCACGATTCGCAGCTACGAGATCGGCCTGCGGTTCCGCGACGACGAGTTCGTCGGACTCGTCGCGCCGGGCTGCTACTGGATGTTCGACCCGCTCGGCAAGCTCCGCGTGGAAGTCGTGTCGCAGCGCGATCCGTGGTTCGTCCATGTGAAGCTCGACGTGATCGTCAAGTCGAGCGCGTTGGCGGGCCGCGCGACCGTGCTCGACCTGAAGGACAACGAGCGCGCGCTCGTGTGGATCGACGGCCGCTTCAGTCACGTGCTGCCGCCGGGCTTGTATGCGTATTGGACCGGCGTCCGCGAGGTGAAGTCCGAAGTGGTCGACGCGCGTCGCGTGCGGTTCGAGCACAACGCGCTGCAGACGATCACGCGTTCGTCGATGGCGGACCGCGTGCTGGAGATCGGCACGGTCGAGCCGCACCATCAGGGCGTGCTGCTCATCGACGGCCGCTACGTCGAGACGCTGCCGCCGGGCCGCTACGCCTTCTGGAAGAACGTGGCGCAAGTCACGTTCGTCCAGGAGGACATGCGTGAAGCGGTGATCGACATCGCGGGCCAGGACATCATGACGGCCGACAAGGTCACGCTTCGCGTCAACGCCGTGGTGAACTACCGCGTCGTCGACGCGCGGTTGGCCGTGACGGTCGCCGAGAACGCTCAGCAGGCGCTGTACCGCGAGGCGCAGCTTGCCTTGCGGGCGGTGATCGGCGCTCGCGAGTTGGACGCCTTCCTCGTCGACAAGGACGCAGTCGCGGCGGAGTTAGCCGAAGCGGTTCGCGGCCGGGCGCACGCGCTCGGCATCGAACTGATCTCGGTCGGCATCCGCGACGTGATCCTGCCGGGCGAAATGAAGGACCTGATGAACCGCGTCACGGAGGCCAAGAAGGTCGCCGAGGCGAACCTCATCGCCCGTCGCGAGGAAACGGCCGCCATGCGCAGCCAGGCCAACACGGCCCGGCTGCTGGCCGAAAGTCCGACGCTGATGCGGCTCAAGGAACTGGAAGTCCTCGAGAAGATCGCCACGGCGTCGAAGCTCAACGTCGTGTTGGGCGAAAAGGGTCTGGCCGACAAGGTCGTTAATCTGCTGTAGTCGTGAAGGCCCGGCGGCCGAGTTAGCTCAGCCGCCGGGCCGATTTTTTTGACGTCGCCGTTTGACGTCGCCGGCGGTGGCAGGCCTTCGTTGCCGGCGACGTGAATTGCAGATTATCGGACAAGGGATGATGAATTGGGCGAAAAATGAGCGCCGACTGTCACCGCAAGTACTTTCCTCCACTGGGCTTGCGCCGCCACGGGAAAGTTAGCAGCGAACGAACAAATCGCTCACACGCCCCTAATGTCGGACCGCTACAGTTAAAGACGAGAACAATGAATGAAAAGCAACGTGTGAATTCCAGGAGTCGGTAAATGGGAGATGTCAAAGGATGATCGCAGTGAACCAACCTTCGGGCGCTTGGTGGAAGCAGCTTTCCAATCACCTTCACGAGCGGACGCTCAGCCGGCTGCGCGGACTTCAGATTCGCGCCGTCAGCGGCCGGGTTTCAATCAAAGCGTCGGCCCCGTGCGACCGCGTGCGTAGCCTTGCCGAAGCCGCCGCTCGCGAAGTCGTGCCGGAAGAGTTGCTGGCGTTGCGAATCGCGGTTGATGCACCGATCGAGCATGACGCGTCTCTCTCCGAGACGCCAACGCGAGGCGGTTGCAGTCGCAGCCCGGCGCTATTCTCAGGGCACGACCTCTACCGTCGCATGCACCGGCTGGTGAACGGCAACTAGCGACGACATCACGAAGCGTACGCGTGCAATTGGCTCGAAGTTAATACGGCACGGAAAGCGGCCGTCCGTTGTCTTTCGCGCCAAGCTGCAACAGAAACGGGACTGCGCCTTCGGCCCATTCGTCCGGACTGGGATACGCCGCCGCGCCGCCGCCGAAACAACTTTGCAGCATATCCGTGTTGATGATGCCGGGGTTGATCGGCACGGCCGCCATTCCGCTGGGTAGCTCTTGGGCCAGCGCCTGCGTCATCCCCTCGATCGCCCATTTCGACGCGCAATAGGGCGCAACCTCCGGCGAGGCCGAACGTCCCCAGCCAGAACTGAAATTGACGATGACGCCCGCCTCGCGCGCGACCATCGCCGGCACGAAATGCCGTAGCGCGTTCGCCACGCCCTTGATGTTGACATCGATCACCCGATCGAATTCCTCGACGGGCACTTCCCACAACATTGCGTTCGCATTCACCACTCCGGCGTTGTTGATCAGCAGATCGACCTGCCCGTCGGCCAGCACGCTCTTCGCCCACGTGGCGACGGCCGCATCGTCGACCACGTCGACCGTGTCGAAGCGATGCGGCGACTTCCAACGTTGCGTCGTTTCGGCAATACGCTCGCCGTCGCGCCCGCATCCGATCACCGTATGTCCGGCGTCGATGAAGCGTTCGGCCATGGCGCGGCCCAATCCGCGCGTCGCGCCGGTGATCACGATTCGTCTTTCTGGGCCATGATGTGGAAGGGGCATAAGCTTCGTTGCGCCTCGAATTGTGATCGAACACGCCATGCCAACGGCGTCGCGGTCGATTATCATAAGCGAACGTCTGGGTTCTGCACTAGCTGCGCCCGCCCGAAAGCCGCGCATCCATCCAAGAGGATTGATCTATGACGAACGTTCGACGTAGCTCGCGTTACGTTTCCTGGTTGGCGATCGCTTTCGGCATTGCCGGCCTATTGACTTGTCCGCCTTTGGCCGTCGCTGCGGATGATGACACGGATCGCGGACGGGTCGTTCCGCTCGTTCGCGCCCACGCACACAACGACTACGAACACGACCGGCCGCTGCTCGACGCGCTCGACAACGGTTTCTGCAACGTCGAAGCGGACATCTTTCTCATCGAAGGCCAATTGCTTGTCGCTCACAGCATCCTCGAAGTCCGCAAGAGCCGCACGCTCGCCAAGCTATACCTCGATCCGCTCGCCGAGCGCGTCAAATCGAATGGCGGGCGAGTTTATCGCGACGGGCCGGAATTCGCGCTCATGATCGATCTCAAGTCCAAGGCCGAGCCGACCTACAAGGCTCTCGCCAAGGAGCTTGCCGGTTATTCGGAAATGCTGACGACGGTCCGCGGCGGAAAAGCCGAGCGCCGGGCCGTCAACATCGTCCTTTCCGGCAACCGCCCTCACGCCCTCGTCGCCGCCGAAGAACAGCGCTTCGTCGGCATCGACGGCCGCATGAGCGATCTCGATTCCGACGCGCCGGCGCATCTGATGCCGTGGCTGAGCGACAACTGGTCGAACCACTTCAAGTGGAACGGTCGCGGCGCAATGCCCGCCGATGAGCTTGCGAAACTCACCGACACCGTCAAACGCACGCACGCACGCGGCCGCAAACTCCGCTTTTGGGCCGCGCCCGACCGTGCCGAGGCGTGGCAAGCGCTGGACAACGCCGGCGTGGATTTGATCAACACCGACGACTTGCCCGGCCTGTCGAAATTCTTGCGAGAGAGAGAAGCGGCAAAGCAAGCGAAGGAAACAACGAAAGAATAGCCGACTACAGAATCCCGCCCGACATGATCGAGATGCCCTTGAGGGCCATTTTTAGCTCTTCCGGTTTGGGTGCGGCGTCGATGGCGACCTGACGGTCGACGAGTTCGCTTTCAACGAGTTTCTTGAGGCTGGCCGTGAAGTCCTGCATGCCCTCGCTGGCTCCGATACGGATCGCTTCACCGAGTTTGTCGTCGTGGCCCTCGACGATAATTTTTTGCACGACGGGTGTATAAAGCAACAATTCCACGGCCGGCACGCGCGACACGCCCTCGACGATCGATGGCAACAGCTTCTGCGCGACCATGCCCCGCATATTCGCGGCGATCGACATCCGCACGGCGTGATGCATGTCGGACGGGAAAAGATCGAGAATGCGTCCGACCGTCGTCGCGGCGCTCGAGGCGTGAATCGTCGCAAAAACGAGATGGCCCGTTTCGGCGGCCTGCATGGCGGTCATAAACGACGTGCGGTCGCGCATTTCGCCGACCAGCATTACGTCCGGATCTTCGCGAACGACTTGTTTCATGCCGTTCTCGAAGTCGACGACGTCCAGCCCAACCTCGCGCTGCGTGATCAGACACTTGTCCTCGGTGAACACGAATTCGATCGGGTCTTCAAGCGTGATGATGTGTCGCCGGTATTGATGGTTGATGTAATCCAACATCGAGGCGATCGTCGTGCTTTTTCCGGAACCGGTCGGACCGGCCACGAGGACCATCCCCTGCTGGTGATGGCAAAGCTTCTCCAGCGACGACGGCAAATGTAACGCCGCGAAGTCCGGCACCTGGGCGTTGACCTTGCGAGCGACCAGCCCCAGCCGGCCCATCTGTCGAAACACACTCAGGCGAAACCGCCAAGCGACGTCGTCGAACGTTACGGTATAGGCGAAGTCCGCCCCGCCGGTGGCGTCGAGCATACCGTTGAGTCGCTCGTTCATCAGCGGTTCGACCAAGCGCCGCATCTCCGCATCGTCGACGGCCGGCCGATTGAGCGGCCGCAGCACGCCCGTCACGCGCACGAAGGGCGGCCTGTCCGGCTTCATGTGCAGATCGCTGCCGTCGAGCTTTACGACGGCGCGAAACAGCTTGTCGATTTCCAGCTCCGGCTTGCCGGCGCGGTCTACGGTGATGTCGGCGGTCGCCATGGATTAGGGATCGGGGGTCAGGGTTCAGGATGTGGGAGACTGTGTTCAGGAGAAAGGAGGGGTTCGGTCACGCCTTTTGACGCGGCGATCGTCTACCGTCTCCTGACTCCTGCTTCCGTGCCTCACATTCGCACGGCGATCCCTCGCTGGGCCATCACACGCTTCGTCTCTTCTATCGTAAACTCGCCAAAGTGAAAAATGCTAGCCGCCAACGCCGCGTCGGCCTTGCCAAACTCAACGGCGTCGGCCAAATGCTCCGGCTTTCCAGCGCCGCCGCTGGCCACGACTGGAATCGACACGGCATCGCTCACCGCGCGGGTAATCTCGATATCGTAGCCATCCTTCGTGCCGTCCGCGTCCATACTGGTCAGCACGATCTCGCCCGCGCCCAGCGCTTCGACTTCGGCAGCCCACGTCACCGCGTCTTTTCCGGTTTGCACGCGGCCGCCGTTGATGTGAACTTCCCACACCTCGCGGCCGTCGCGCTGTACGCGCTTCGGATCGATGTTCACGACGATACACTGGCTGCCGAATCGCCGCGCGGCTTGGCGTACGAATTCCGGATCGCGACAGGCGGCCGAATTGATCGAAACCTTATCGCACCCGGCCTTGAGCAGCGCGCGAATATCGTCGAGCGAGCGAATTCCGCCGCCGACGGTGAGCGGCATGAAGATCACCTCGGCCGTCCGGCGAACGACGTCGAGCATGATGTCGCGGCCCTCGTGGCTCGCGGTGATGTCGAGGAACACGAGTTCGTCGGCCCCCTCCTGCTCGTAGCGCGCGGCCACGGCTACCGGATCGCCGGCGTCGCGGAGGTTGACGAAATTCGTCCCCTTCACCACGCGGCCTTGGTTCACGTCCAAGCAGGGAATTACACGTTTTGCGAGCATGAAATACCGCGACACAGCAACACGCTAACGTTCGACGAAAGCTCTTCGCGCCGAAAGGCTTACATTCGCCGAGTCGAGACCACCGCGACTCTCGCATCCATGCTAAATGTTTGCGGCCCAATCGTCAAACGCACACGTAGCGAATGGAATCGGCGCGAGTCGCGCTGTTACCGCGTCGCACCGCCACGGCGTAGCCGCGACGGCATTGCCCAGGCCGCAAGCGACACTCCGGCCGCCACGATCGCGCCGCACGCCGCCAGCGCCATATCCTTCTGTGCGTCCCACATGTCTCCCTGCTGCCCGTTGTAGCGATCGGCGACGTCCGGCGCCATGAACACGGCGATCAGCCATTCGGCGACCTCATAGAGCAGACTCGTGGCGAGAATGAATTCGATCGCCACCCACGTCGCGGCGAAACCGCGCAGTCCGAGCATCCGCCCCGCCGCCTGACGCACAGGCAGCAGCATTAACAGGCCGTAGGCAAAGTGCATGAACCGGTCGTAATGGTTCCGGTCCGAATCGAACCACGAGGCGAATCGAAAGCCGAACAGCGACTCGGTCCAATCGTCGTAGGGCACGTTGCAGTAGCCGTAATACGCGGCCACGCTATGTAGCGCCAAGAATGCCGCGGCCGACACAAAGCCGACAGTGTCGAGCCACCCGCGCCACGCCGCGACGACGAGCAACGCCAGCAGGACCACGGTCGGAATCTGCAACAGCACCGCGTCGTCGCCGGCCATCGGCCCAAACCAACCTGCGACGACGCCGAAGAGCAGAACAACGGCGACGCCCGTTACCACGATGGTCTTGGTCGCTGGCATAGTCGCCTCCCTTCGACGTTTCGATCCGTCGCGCGAGGACTTTATTCCCACTGTCCTGGCGAATTAAGCAAAATTGCGCTGCCGCGCGGCGAAATCTCATCGCCGCGGTCAGACCGCCGCAACGTTCCGAACGCTTGGGCCGCAATCATTCGTCCGCCTGCTGCGTTACGACGTTGTCGGCGACGATGCCGGCCGCGCCGATGATCTCCACCGCCTTGATTTTGTCGTTCGGCGCGATGACGGTGTTGCCGTAGACGTGTGGCGGCCGGACGCTGTCTTTGACGACGAACGCCGCGCCGGTCGTGCCCGATGCCGTGTTTCCACTCACGACGACGGTGGCCTTGGTCGCGCTGACGGCCGCGCGATAGCCGTCGAACCTGTTGGCGTCGATGCTGGCGATCGATCCTTCCCACACCCACACGGCGTTTCCCTGCCGCTCGCCCTGGCCGACGAACTCGTTGCTACCAATCGTGGCTGTTCCTTGTACGAGTACGGCCGCCACGCCGCCACCGCTGATTTTGTTGTCGTAAATCCGTGCCGTCGAACCATCTTTTACAGCTACGATCGGCGGCACACCGCCGGTGCGTTCGAGTTGGTTGCCGTGGATCGTCGCGGTCGAGCCGTCGGTGATGCCGATGGCGACCAGCTTGTTCTCGTGGCACTTGTTCGCGACGATGGTGGCGTTGCCATTTCCACGCACGCCGATGCCCGCCGCCGCGTTCTGGCGGCACTCGTTCGCAACGATCAGCGGACTAGCCCCGTCGCAGCCGATGCCGGCCAATTTGTTGTCGCGGCACAGGTTGTTGCGAATGATCGGCTCCGCCCCATCGCGGCAACCGATGCCGGCCATCTCGTTTTCGTAACACTCGTTGCCTTCGACCACCGGCGCGGTCCCTTTCATGCGAATGCCGATGCCGGCGCGGCGGTTCCGATAACATTTGTTACCGCGCACGACGGGCGTCGCCCCTTCACGGCAGCCGATGCCGGCGCGAATGTTTCCGTAGCAGACGTTGTCGAGAATCAGTGGGCTGGAATTGCGGCAACCGATGCCGCCCCGCAGATTCTCGTAGCACACGTTGTCGCGCACCACGGGCGAAGCGCGGTCGGCCACGCCGATTCCTCCGCCCAGATTGCGAAACGAAACGTTGCCGCTGACTACCGGCGCGACGCGGCGGCCCTCGTCGCCGATCACGGCGATGCCGACGTCGCCGTTGTGGTGAACGATGTTGTTCGTCGCGGAGCAATCGACGAAGCGAATCGAAATCGCCGCCACGGTTCCTTCGGCCCGCACGGCGCCTTGGTCGTCGGCAAGCTCTTCGCCGTGCGATTCGAAGTGCTTTCGCCAGACGGCTTCGTCGTAGCCGCCGACGTTGGTTACGGTGAGGCCATCGAGCGTGCTCCCTGCGGCCATCGCGACTCCAGGATCGCCGCCGTTCTCGCCGCCGCCGTTCTCGCCGTGGCCGTTCTCGCCGCCACCGTCGAGGATCGTTTCCTCGGCCCGTTTGAGACCGATCTTTCCCTTCGCGTCGTCGCCGACGCTGCGGACGATGATTCCCGGCCCCAGGCGTATCCGCTCGCGGTAACGGCCAGCCGCGACGAGTACGGTATCGCCCGGTCGCGCGGCATGGATGGCCGCCTGAATGGTCTTGTGGTCTTGGGGTACTTGGATCGTGGCCGCCGACGCGGATCGGCCCGCACAGAGCAGAACGAGAATGGTCACACGTTGCAACATGGCGACGCCCTCCGATTACATGGGACTCTCAACCGATTCTACCAAGCGGCAGCGATGATCGGCACTGTGACCGCGCATTATCGTTGATGGCGAACTCCTCGATTCGTCGATTTGGCCTCGATTCGTGTTTTGTGCGTGCGGCGGTTACGATAGCGAGCGCGGGTGACCGGATGCAGTCCAGGGCGCGATTGGCAATCGAGTTTATTCCTACAAGGAGACAATGATGAAAACGACAGTCGCCCTGGCATTATTGGTTGCGACGAGCAGTGTTCTGCTGGGCCAACAGCCTATGCAATCGAAGCGGCCGGCGTTCAATCCGCGGACCCTTGCCCGGGCATTTCGGCCGATCGTCGATGCGCCGATGCGGCCCGGCAGTGAGGTTGGCGACGACGTGGTTGCCGACAGCGAGTTGGTGCTGGGCGTGGTCGTCGAAGGTAAAGCGCGGGCGTATCCGATCAATCAGCTCACCGGGCCGAGCCGAGAAATCATCAACGACAAAGTCGGCGGCAAGGCCATCGCGGCCACCTGGTGACATCTCTGCCACAATGGCATCGTGTATGCCAGAAGCGTCAAGGGCCGGGAGCTTACTTTCTCCGTGTCGGGCATGCTGTGGAACCGCAGCCTCGTGATGCTCGACCAGGAAACGCGGTCGCTGTGGAGCCACATCCTCGGCGAGGCGATGGACGGCGACCTCAAGGGCGAGCGGTTGGAGTCGATCGCGTCGACGATGATGGACTGGAAGAGTTGGAAAGAGGCGCATCCGAAAACGACCGTGATGGCGCTTGGCCGTACGTCGAAGGAGTATCGGCTCGAGTTTCAGAAGAAGCCGAATACGTTCGTGCTGGGATTGGTACACGACGGCGACACGATCGCGTATCCTTTCGATCTGCTTGCCAAACGGCAAGTCGTCAACGACGTGGCTGGCCGTGTGGCCGTCGTCGTAACCTTCGATTCGGCGAGCACGGCGGGTCAAATCTTCAGCCGCGCCGTGGACGGAAAGGCGCTTACGTTCAAGGCCGGCGAGCAGGGGCGTATGACCGATGCCCAGACCGGATCGGTGTGGCACGCCGTCCGCGGTGCCTGCGAATCGGGGGAACTCAAGGGAAAGCAACTCGAACCGATTCCGGCCAATATTTCATATCGCAAGACCTGGGCGACATTTCATCCCGATGGCCGGACGTTCGGCGAAGATTGAATCGCTTGTGCGGCGACGCGCCGTGTCGCGACGCGCGGCTAGCCGTTTGCCGAACGATGAAAATGCACGTGCCGCCAGTGCCCGGCCGTGCGCCGCCAGACGCGGGTTTCCTCGCAGCGGCCGGTCTGCGGATGGCCCGCGGCGTCGACCGATTGCGTGAGTCGGACGTAGCAGATCACGGCGACGTCGCCCGCGAGGTGAACGTGCGGGGCGCACATGGTCGTGTGTCGGGGCGTCGCGCCGCGGGAAGACGACGTGCCGGCGAGGTCGAAATAAAACTTGTGAAACGCCAGCCCGCTGACCAACTCGCCGCGGGCCTCCGGCTCGAAGCAGGTGAGATCGGTTTCGCACAGCCCGGCGTACGTATTCCAATCGCCCTCAGCGATCGACTCGAGCAAGCGTTGATTGGCCGAGAGGACTTCGGCGACGAGCGTGTCGTGCGAGGGTGTGGACATGCGATGAGGCGATTCGTCGTTGGAGGGGTGCCGTCGGCGTCGACTATGTCGGCGCAACAATCGCCGAATTCGCGGAAAGTCGCCTTAACACCGGCGCGCGGTGGAACTGGTTTCAATTCACATGTGAATGTACCGCGCCGTGCCTCGTGCCGGCAATTGCCGCGTCCGCGATCGGCCGGGAAATCCGCCACTCGTGTTCGATGTCGCGCATCGCCAAGGCGTGGTCGAACGCGATCGATCCTGGCGGGAACCGGCGTTCGTCGTCGAAGTAGCTCGCCGCCAGTTCGTGTACGGCAAGTGGCGTCGCCCGCCATTCGGGGACGCACAGTTCCATGCCCTCGAATTCGCCGCGCCGCTCGTTCCACGAGTAGCCCAAGCTGCCGGCGGCAAAGAATGCCGACGCTTCGGCGGGCGAAGCAAACACCGAGTCTTCCGGCCAGTCGCTCGTCGTTTCGCCCTCGACGCGCAATGCCGTGCCGTCGTCGCCGCGATAGCTTACGCGTATGCTCCGACCCGACTCGCTGGCGACAAACGCCGCCCGTCGCTGAACACCTGGAAGGATGCGACCGCCAGCCAGCGCCGCCAGTGGCGAAGCGGTGCATCGACCGAACACGTACACGCCGCTGTGCGTGACGCCGTCGATGTCCCACTCAGCCGCGATCCGCAACGCGGCGTTCTCGAATCGTAGACCGAGCCAAGGCGGAAGTCCCTTGGGACGCAATTTTGCGAGCCGGATGAGACAGACGCCGGCCACGGCCCGACCGGCGACCAACTGCGGCCGAAACGGCGCGGGCAGCAGACCCGCCGCGACGGACGGATCGACGCGATAATTCACGAGAACTCGCCGCTCGATCACGCCCCGCAGTACGGGCATCATGCTTGTTAGCAACCGTGACATCGTCTTCTCCCGCGTTTGATGGCGTCCGTAGGCATCGAACCGCAGAGCGGAGAGGGCGATAACTGCGGAGCGCGCCCAAACCCCGGAAGAAGCGCGAGAAAGCGCGATGCAACCGTGGCGTCGGAGGCGGACACTCGCCTACGCCCGCACGACGCGCGTGCCGGCAATATGGTCGTGGATGCAGCGCCGCTCGCTACCGAAGATCGCCAGCGTATCCGCCAATCCGAATAAGCCGCCGACAATCGGAATCGCGCCGATGACCTGCGGTAGCCACGACCGCATTACGACGCCGTAGCCGAATCCGGGCAGACTGCCATCGAGGCGGATGATCCGCGTGCCAATCATCTTTTTTGCCAGAGATTGGCCACTCTGGGCGATCAAAATCCAGTTGACGATGCCCACGGCGAGCAGGCCGGCCCAAAATAACATCGCGCCGGCCGTCGGCTCCAGGAACATCGCCTCCTCATCCTGTCCGGCACCGGCGCGGCCATTCGCTTCGCTTTGAATGAGCAAAATGAATCCCGGCGTCGCGGCGGCGACGAAAATCAAGTTGTCGAGGATCGCGCCGCCGAGGCGTGCGCCAAGCGATGCCAAATCGCGCGGATCGAACCGCGTCTGAGTCGCTGGCGACGCAGAGATCGTCGTTGGCGACTGATAGGGATTGAATTCGAATGACTCGCCGCTTGGCCCGGCAGTACCGTGAAAAGCATCTCCGACGGTCGGTGCCGGAGCAAGTGCGGCAATCGGGATTTGCGACAATTCGCCGCACTGCGGGCATTTCGCCTGGCGGCCGGCCGTTTCGTCGGGCGTGCGCAGGTGCTTGCCGCAGTGCGGGCATGAAAACTCGATCGACATGAATCTCCTTCCCGTCGCGATGCCGATGAATTACCGTCAGGCAACGACCACGCGCGTGCCGGCGATATAGTCGTGAATACAGCGCCGCTCATCGCCGAAGATGAACAGGACATTCACCAGCCCGAAAAAATGGCCGATGAACGGAATAAGGCCGACGATATTGCTTATGAACGCAAAAAGCCAAACTCGCATGGCGACGCCGTAACTGAAGCCGGGCAGGCTGCCGTCGAGGCGCACGATGCGCGTCCCGACGATTCTCTTGCCAAGCGACTGGCCCGACTGACTGATCAAAACCCAATTCACAATGGCCACGACGAAGACTCCCAAGGCCATCAAGCCAACCGATCCCGCCATGTTGGTAATCAACTCCACGACGCGTTCGTCTCGACCGACGGCGCGACCTGCACCGGCTGCTGAGTTGACGACCATGAGAATGATACCGGGCAACGCGCCGACGAACATGAACAACAAATCCAAGAGCCAGCCGCCCAATCGCGCCCCAAGCGACGCCAGCTGCGCGTCGCCATATTCCCTGCCGCGGCGAGGGTACGCCGCCGAAATCGTTGGCGATTGGTATGGATTGAAATTGAATTCGTCCTGTCCGCTGTCCGGCGGCGGCGCGGCTGGCGATGCCGCTGCGAACGCGGCCGCCTGCGGAATCGGCACGACGCCGCCGCATTGCGGGCATTTCGCCTGGCGGCCGGCCGTTTCGTCGGGAGTGCGCAGTTGTTTGCCGCAGTGAGTGCAGGCGAATTCGATCGGCATGGCGGATGGTCCTCGCGCGCGTAGAATCGAGCACTTCGCCGCGTGCCCTTCGTGGGAAGGCGGCTACGTCTCGCGGGTGGCATGACCACTAGAATACGGCGCACGGCGACGCGATGGAAGCCTGTTACGACGGGGAGCGGTATTCAGGATTCGGGAAAATGACTGAACGATCGCGCAACGCCGAACAGCTTTGCCCTGAATGCCGAATGCTGAATCCTGACTCGTCAGCCGCTGCCGCGCTGCGCGCCTTGTTCGAGCTTTTCGATCAGCACTTGATAGCGCTGCATCGTTTCGTCGACCGCCTTGCGAAACTTTTCACCGTCGCCGGGACCGCCGCCGGGCATGGCCTTTTCCGCCACGCTGGCTTTCATCCAGGCGTAGAGCAACTGAAACTGCGTCTGAATGACGTCGAGAAATGCCCGCGGCACGCGATTGACGACGTGGACCGTGGCCGGCACGGCCGGTTGGTCCTTTTTCTTGGCCTTGGCGGAAAGGGATTTGCCGAGTTTGCCCGCCCCGTCCGCAAGTGTTTCTTGCACGGCGCTGAGACTTTGGCCGAGCGTCTCCAAATGAGCGAGGGCCGCGGCGACGTGTTCTGTGGCGACGATTGGTTGGGCCGTCTCGCGCGGCTGGTCCATCCGTTCCACTGCGCCGCCGAGCGACTTGTTGATCGCCGTCAGGCCTTCGCCGAGCGCCGTCAACTGGGCGATCACCAAGCCCGTCTTGTCGTCGGACCCCACGCCGCGGAGCATCTGGTTGCGCTGGTACGTGCGGCCGATGTTTTCCCAGCGTTCGGCTTCGTCCGCCGTCGAGTGACCGAACATGACCTTGAACTTGAGCAGGTTCGCTTCCGCGCCGGTGGTGAGCGTTTGGGCCTGGTTGCGATAGTGCGCGTCGATCATCGCGGAAAGCTCCGCGTCGTTCATTATGGGCACGACCCGCTCGGCCAACTTGTTCATATCGCGATACGAGCCTTGCAGCTTGAACGCCGGCTCCGTGCGGAACTCGTCGGCCTGTGCGGCGGAGCGGATGTATTCCTCGTTCACCCGCAGCAGCACGTCGCGGACGCGGAACAGCTTCTTCATCACGGCCACGGCGTCGGCCAGTTCCTCGCTGGAATAGGTCGCGTCCCACTCGACGCCTTCGGCCGAGCCGGTCTCGGCGATCTTGACCACACCGTACACGTCCTTGTGGCTCCGCGAGGCGATCACCGACAAAGCCGCGTTCGAGGTGAGCGCGTTTTCGAGATAGCTCAAGCGGAATGCCTCGGCGCTTCCGCCGGCGATGTCGCCGAGGTTGTAGACGTCGGCGCGATTGGCGAGCATGTCGGGTATCTTGAACTTTTCGCCGCTCTCGGTGTACGGATTGCCGGCCATCACGACGCAGACCTTGCGGCCGCGCAGGTCGTAGGTCCGCGTGCGGCCTTGATACACGCCTTCGATCTTTCGCTGGGCGTCGCAGAGCGAGATGAATTTTTGCAGGAACTCCGGATTGCAATGCTGGATGTCGTCGATGTACAGCATCACGTTGTCGCCCATCTCGAGCGCCAGGTTGAGCTTGTTGACTTCCTCGCGAGCGCCGGCATTGGGGGCTTCGGTCGGATCGAGCGACGTGACGCCGTGGCCGATCGCCGGGCCATTGATTTTGACGAACGTGATGCCGAGCCGGTTGGCGATGTATTCCATCAGCGTCGTCTTGCCGTAGCCCGGCGGCGAGACGAGCAGCAGCAGGCCCATCAAGTCGGTGCGTTTGTCCTCGCCCAACACACCGATTTGCTTGGCTAGGTTGTCGCCGATGACAGGTAGCAACACTTGATCGAGCAGCCGATTGCGGACGAAGGACGTGAGCACGCGGGGCTTGAATTCTTCGAGCTTAAGCTGATGGCGCTTCGTGTCGAGCAGCGACTTCTTGGCCGCGTGATACGCCTCGAACCGGGGGACAACGTCCCGCTCGTAGCGGCGGAGCTTGAGGCGGAACGCGTTGTAGTCGAGGCGGTAGGTTCCGTTGTCGATTGTGGCGTGCTGACCGAGCAGACCGGGAATCTCCCGTGTCGACGTGCCGGCGAGAACGGGGCGCTCGACCGGCGTGCGATATTGAAGCGAAACGGCCACGGCGTCGGCGTACACGGCGTCTTCGCCCTCGCCGCGTTGCCGCAAGAACGACCCGACCCAATCGCGGAGCAGCACGAACGCCGCTTCGGCGTTATTCAACAACGGCTCGAGCGAACTGGTGTACGACTCGCGGAGTCGATGCTTGTCCAAGTAGGCGTTGAACTCGCGCAGCAGCGACGCCGTCTTTTCGTGCAAGGCGAAGTACTCGTGCTGCGAAAGCTCCTCGAACAAGTATTCCGCGGCTTGTTCGACGAGCGACTCGGGGAACAGGCTCGTGCGGTGGACGAATGCGGCGAGAATCGGCCGTAGCGCGGCGACGTAGGCTTCGGCGATATCGACGCCCGGAAACGCCTTGGCGACGGCTCCCGCTCCGCGAAACTTTAGCGCGAGGTGCTTCTTGCGAGCGGCGTCTTCCTTGTCGAGCCAGCACAAGACCGCCAGCGCTCTGGCCCGCGGATGAAACCGCAGCAATCCGATCGATGCGCGGACCTCCAGCACGGCCTTGAACAATTTCGCGGCGTCCTGGTCGTGTACGCCCTTGACGTAGCCCTCTGCATACCGCGGGGACATGAATTGCTGTACTTGGACGAGCAGGGCCGTTTCATCGAGGCGCGACGCGGCGTCGAGTTCCGCTGCCGGGCCTTCCTCTAGTTCACGCAGCATCCGATACGCCAAATACTCGCCGCGGTAAACTTCGTCGCTTTCCGATACGACCTCTTGATCCCACAAGTCCTTGGCCGAGAGCATCGTCTCGTCCGTGACCGGCTCGATGAAGTTTGTGCCGGCGAGGTGGAAGCACAACCGCCCGCTTTTTAGCACGGTGGTCAGGTCGAGCGTCTGCGTATTAACGGTAAAGGCATGCTTGCCGAGACGGATCGCGTTCTGGCCGTCGACGAACAGTTCCTTGCGATCCTTGAGTTGCCGCAGGGAATCTTCGCGGACCGTTTTTAACCGGCTTTGAATCTCGTCGACCTTGACCGAGTCGCCTAGTTCGCCGAGTTGGCGGACCAGGTCGCGGACCTTTTCGATCATCAGGTCGGCGGCGAAATAGGCGTGGATGTCGGCCGCTTCCTTGAAGCCGCCCACCCGCGTGGCGATGCCCTTGATGATCCGGTCGGCGGCGGCCTGCAGCGAAGCGGCCCGCTTGTTCTGGGCCTCGACGATCGAGACCTTGCGGCTGTCGAAGGCGGTGTAGACTTCGTCGCGCTTGGCGGCGAGTTGCTCGATGAACTCGTCGAACTCGGCGAACCGGCCTTCGAGCTCCTCGATCTGCACCATCACCTTGGTGAGATACTCGTCGCACTTGCGCGGATCGTTGCACAGATCGAGGTAGTTCGTCACCGCCTGGCCGAGCAACTTCATCTGCGCGGCGAACTCGGCCACGCCCTCGACGGAGAGCAGTTCCTTGGCCTTCTTCTTCAGTTCGGCGCGCGCTTGATTGAGCTGCGAGTAGATCGTCGAGATGTTGTCGATGATCGCCGTGCGGCGCGTGGCGTCGTCGATCTTGAGATTGCCCACCACGTCGATGAGCATCTCTAGCTCGCCGCCGGCCGCGGCGAACTCTTCGTCGAGCTTCTTGGCCTCGGTGGCCGTAGGCACTTCGTCAATCCGACTGCGCAGCGCGGCGATGCGTTGTTCGTAGGTGGCCAGGGCATCCGGCTTGAGCAGGAACTCGACCGATTTGGCGGCCAGCCGGTCGGCCTGCGTGCTGATCTGTTTTTCCAGGCCATCGACGGCCGGCCGATCGACGTATCGCAAGTCGCGCAGTCCGATCACGTCGCCGCGAGCACGCCGCAACTCGGCCAGCGACGCCACGTAGTCGTTGATCGCTTCGTACCGCTTCGCCCCGACCGACGAGAGCAGCTTCTTGGCGTCGCCGGCGACTTTTTCAAACCGTTGCTGCGTGGTGCGGCGGACGCGGACGACTTTGTCGAACTCGTCGACGGCGGCGGCGGCCGCGCTGCGGATTTCGCCGAGAGTCTCCGCGAGGTTGCTCGCCTCGGCATTTCCAAGCCAGTGGTACGTGTCGAGCACGTCGCCGGCCAGTTTCACCACGTCGACGTACAGGTTGGCGTACGTGTCGTCTTTCGACGTGAGGCCGATGATTTCGTGGCACTCGGCCATCGCGCGGACCACGTCGCGGTTGCCGATCTTGAACAGCAGCGAGTCGCTCTTGGCCGCGTCTCCGACCGGCATGGCGAAGTCGGCCCCTAGATACGGCGTTTGCCAGACTTGAATAGCGTGGTGCTTTTGCGTCTGGTCGACCGCCTTGAAGAATAGCAGCTTGCCGGTCTCGAACAGCGCGTAGCCGTGGCACACGATCGGCGTGTCGACGCGCTGCTCGATCAGGTTGTACGACAGCAGTACGTGCTGGCCCGACTCCGGATGATAGAACACGTACAGCACGTCCTCGCCGTTGGGCGAGATGACCTTGTGGTCGAACATCAAGCCGGAGAGGCCGCTGTCGAACGTCTTGTGCTCGCCGGTTTGCAGCAGGTAGCCGCTGGAAAAAATCACGCCGTGATCTTCAGGCAGCAGCACGCACGCCTGTTCGACGGCGTCGATGCGGATCGCCTTCTGCACTTTCTCGTTGTAGGCGATGTAGCGGAACGCCTTTTCTTGATACGGCCGTATCTTGAGCAGAATGATGTTGCCGAGCGAAGCAAAGAATATTTCGGCGTCGTCGAGAGTCTGATCGGCGTTTTCGACCGGCTCGCGGAAGATGCCCTCGCCGCTGTCGGTGTTGTCCTCGATCTTGATCGTCAAGTCGCCGCCGACGCACTCGACGAACAGCCGGTCCTCAATCGAAATGTGCGGGTGCAAACCCTTGCGCTGCAAATCGCGGTGGGTCCGCGTCCACTCGAACTCGTGCTGCGGCGGGTAGCGGACCTCGTGGTCGCTGCGGTTGTCGACGTACCGCAGAGCGTCGCCTTCGATGAGCCACTTGAACGACTTGATGTCGCTGGCCGACTTGCCGACTTGAAACACCAGGTACAGCGCCGGCCCGTGGTGGTAGAACCGCGAGAACGTCGTGTTCTTGTAATACTTGTAGAGCTGCTTGAAATCGTTTTCAAACCGCGGGTCGGCCAAGAGGTCGAACGATTCTTCGTGGAACGCCGCGCCGTCGAAGCGCTGCACCGCCAGCACGTCGGCCAGATCGGTTTCGGTCTTCAGCCCCAGGTGGACGTTGTAGCCGAACAAGAACCGCTCGCCGATCGCCACCATATCGCGGGCGATGCAGTTGTTGCTGGTCGTGATTCGCTCGGTGGCCAGCAGCTTCGTCTCGATGGAGCCAAAGACGTCGCGGCGAGCGTCGTTGAGCCGTTCGAGGCGAGCTTTCAGCTCCGCGGCATGGCCATCAAGACGCTGGCGGATGATCTCATACGTGCCGCGATCGAGCTGCACGTCGGACGACGCAGTGGACGCCGCAGTGGACGCCGCCGTGGACGCCGCATTGCCGGCGCTGGTTTGCTCATCAGTGGCTTTCGCGGCGTCCGACATGTCCGGTCAGTCCCAATCCAATGACACATAGCGTCGAGAAGGCGTTGCTGCGCGATTCACAACAAGCGCCGATCGTGTAGGGAAATGAACCGCAAAGGCGCGGAGACGCAGAGGGCGAGATCGTTGGCGTCGATTCTGTATTCCTTTGCGACTCTGCGCCTTTGCGGTTCGTTTCGTATATCACACCACAACCGCGCTATTTCTTCGCCGCCGCCTTGCCCAGGTTCAGCGTCGAGGCCAGCGCGTCGCCGAGCTTGCTATGCCGGACGCGATCCAACAGACTGCTCAGTTCGCCGCGGGCTCCGTCGTTATCGGCAAGGCCAATCATCTTCAACACCAGCGCCGAGATCGTCAGGTTCTTGACGTCCTCGGTCGTGATGCCGAACTTCTTGGCCATCGACGCGATCCGATCTTGCAGCCTTTCGCCGTCGGCTTCACCGTTGAGCATCGAATGCCGCACATCGGTCAGCAGGTCGCTGTGGTCGACCAGCCGGTCGATGGCCTTGCCACTCGACACGCTGGCCACGATCCGGTCGAAGAACGTTGTATCGCCGCCGACGATGTCGATCTTGGCGCTCTTGAGCGCTTCGCTGACCACCATCGCCTGGCTCGACGCGATATCCTTCTGCGCGGCGATTTCGGCCAACTCGATGTCGCGGTCCTTATGCAGACGCAGCTTGAATTCTTCGTGCTCGCGGCCCACACCGTCGAACAGCTTCATCGCCTCGGCCTTCTGCTTGATGCCCTCGGCATCGGCCGTGGCCTTCAGTTCGAGTACTTTGGCTTCCGCCGTGCCTTCCTTCTCGACGGCATCGGCGCGGGCGACCAGGCCCTTGGCCTCGGCGACGGCCTTGCGCTCGACGACGACCGCTTCGGCCGTGCCGTGCTTTTCGACGGCATCGGCCTTGGCGGTGAGCACGCGGGCCTCGGCCAAGCCTGTGGCGGCCTCTTCGGCGGTTCGTGCTTCGGCCAGCATTTTCTTGGCCTCGGTCTGCTTCTCGGCCGCGGCCCGGTCGGCTTCCGCTTCGACCAGCTTTTGCTCTGCCAGCCGGGTCGCCGATTGCTTCGACGCCTCGGCGGCCTGCACTTCGCGAACCAACGATTCTTGCGCCTTTGCTTCGGCCTGTGTGACGGCTACTTTCTTCGCTCGGTCCGCGGTGGCGAACTCTTGCGTGTCCTTGATCTTCTCTTGTTCCTCGACGACGGCCCGCTCGACGACGACCCGTTCGCGGATCACGTCCTGGATAATCTTGCGCTCGACTTCGACGGCCTTTTCCTTTTCGATCTCGGCCAACGTAACGATCCGTTCGCGCTCGGTGACTTCGAGCAACCGGTCGCGCTCCACCCGTTCCGTCTCGACCGCCGTCGTCCGTTCCTTGTTCTTCAAGGCGACGATGATCTGCCGCTGCTTGTTCTCCTCGGCGATCTGGATTTCTTCCTCGGCCGCGATGCGAGCCTGCTCGCTGCGGCGTCGCTCCTGTTGGGCGATGATCTCGGCTTCGGCCCGCTGCCGCGACTGCACTTCGGAGATTTCGCGGTGCTGCTTTTCTTCCGCTTCGGCCTGTTGGCGCTCGAGCTCGAGAATCGCCTCGCGGGCCTCGACGTCCTGCTTCGTGATCATCTTTTCCCGCTCGCGGCGGATGCTGTTCGAGAGCACCTGCTGCTTGGCGGTGAGGTCGGTGATCTTCTTGATGCCCTCGGCGTCGAGAATGTTATCCTGATTGAGCTTCTCGATGGGCGTTTGCTCGAGGTAGTCGATCGCCGCGTCGTCGAGGACGTAGCCGTTTAAGTCCGTGCCGATCGTCTTGAGAATCTCGCCCTTGAACCGTTCGCGCGAGTTGTACAGATCGACGAAATCGAACTGCTTGCCGACCGTCTTGAGCGCTTCGGAAAACTTGGCGTCGAACAGTTCGACCAGCGGCCGCTCCTCCGACGCGCGGGTGCAGCCGAGCAATTGGGCGACGTGCATCACGTCTTGCTGCGTCTGGTTGACGCGAACGAAGAACGCGACTTTGATGTCGGCGCGGATGTTGTCGTTGCAGATCAAACCTTCCGCCCCGTGGCGGTAGATTTCGATGCGTTTGACCGAGATGTCCATCCGCTCGCTGCGATGGAACACCGGAATCACGAAGATGCCGGAGAAGCTCACCCGCGTGCCGCCGACGCCGTTGCGCACGACGGCCGTACCCTGCTCGACTTTCTTATAGCAGTTGACAAGCAGGATCAGAAAGCCGATGCCTACGACGACAAGCAGCGATAGACCGACATAGAAAATCATTTCCCAGATTCCCATGACTACATCTCCAGGTCGAACTTGACGACCGTATAAATGTCCCGTTGTGGATCGTGGGCGACGACCAGTGCTTCGTCACCCTTGGCGAGCGTTTCGCCCGGTTTCGTGCGAACGTTGAGCAACAGCGGCGAGCTGTCCGTCTTCATTTCGGCCTGGCCCGACGTGTCGTCGACTTCAGGCGTTTTAACGATACAAGTGTTGCCCACAATTTTGGCCGGGGCGGCGATCCCCGCGTTGATGTGCTTGAACATGAACTTGAACGGCGTCGTGACGACCTTGGCGACCAGCGCACTGACGATCACATTCGGTACGAGCATGATGATCGATACGAACGCACCGAGCGTCGCGCCGAGGTAATGGTTGGAAATCAGCGTGCAGGCCCACAGGGTGAATATGAAAAAACTGGCCACCACCATCAGCGGCACTTCGCCGACATTGACGAACTTCAATGCGCCCATCAGGGCCGAGCCGCCGACGTCCATGTGCCCGGCATCGGCATGGACATCGGCGTGGATATCCGCGTGCAAATCTCCGTCGACGTCGATATGTAACGAATCCGGCGCAAGTGCCCCGACGATCACCAGCGTCCAATACAGGAACACGACGATCAACAGGACGGTGAACGGCAGAACCGGTAACGAAAAACAAAGGGTTATGAATTCCATGACTCGTCCCTCCCAGGCGTTCCGTGCGCGCAGTCGCTCAATGCCACAATATGGTACGTCGCGGGGGTACGCGGTGGCAACGGGCGGGGTGAAAGGAACTGGCGTTGCCCGTCGCCGTGGGAAAGGGGATATGGCGAACTGAAGGCAAATTCGCCGCGGAGACGGTGGTATTGCCGAAAATCGGCCGGCGTCGCGCGCGATTCGCGTCGCGGACGTCGCCTCCAACAGCCAGGGAACTACGCCCTCAGTTCCGCGGCGTGCTGCTTTTGGCAGGCCGCGACGATTTGCTCGCGGATGGCGTCGGCCTCTTCGCCCGTGAGCGTGCCGCGATGCGAGCGCAGTCGTAAGGCCAGCAGCAAGCTCTTTCGCTCCTTGCCCAACTGCGGATCCTTGGCGTTGCGATAGGTTTCGCGATACTCGATCCGCTCCAGATGCTCGCCGGCCGCCGAGCGAACGGTCGCCGCGAGTTGCGACCAGCGGACCGATTCCGCGACGACGAAATTCAAATCGCGATCGATCGCCGGATACGCCGGCACGACGGCGTACTTCGGCACAAGGCGGGCGATTTCCAGCAGGCGGCCGAAGCGCACTTCCGCCACGGTCGCGTTTTCGCGGAGGTCGAACTGCGTAAGGCCCTCCTTGGAAAGTTCACCCAAGAAGCCCCACGGCTCGCCGTCGAGCAACAACCGACAGGCCGCCGCGGCAAATAGCGGATGTTCGTAGTCCTCGCTGGCAACCTCGGCCGCCGCGTGGACCGACGCCACCACCGCTTCGAGCGCGCCTTTCACATCGACGAACGACCGGCCGCTGGCCACACACAGCATCAAGTCCTCGCGCGGCAACGCTTCGCCCTGCGGCAGATAAACGCGGGCGGTCTCGAACAGCTCGATCCGCTCGTTGCCTAGCGCTTCGTTCGTTCGCCGCGATTCGAGCAAGCTGGGCACGAGACTTCGCCGCAGAAGGTCGGCCCGCCGCAGCACGGGCACGCTGCATCGCAGCGGCGGGTTGTCCGTCCAGGGACTGAACGGCGCGGAGAAATCCTCCGTCACGACGCTGGGCGTGAGCGCTTCGTTGAATCCGGCGGCCGTGAGCACGCGGCGAACTTTCTCGGCCACGCGATCGTGCGGCGAACGCGTCGATGCCGTCATTGCCACGGGCACGTCCTCGGGAATCTTGTCGTAACCGTTGATGCGGGCAACTTCCTCGACGAGGTCGATCTCGCGCGTCAGGTCGCGTCGCCACGTTGGCGGCACGACGATCACGTTGTCGCGATCGGCCGACTGCTCGCCGCAGCCGAGGGCCGTGAGAATGCGACGGGCGGCGTCCGAGTCGACGTCGATGCCGAGAATTCGCTTGAGCTGCGCGAAGCGTAGCGTCACGGGCTGGAGCGGTTCGCTGGCGGCAGCCGAATCGATCACGCCCTCGGCCAATTCGCCGCCGGCCAGTTCCAGAATCAATTCGCAACACCGCCGGCTCGCCCAATCGACGCCGGCCGGATCGACGCCACGCTCGAAGCGGTATGACGAATCGCTGTGTAGGTTCAATTTGCGGGCCGTCGAGCGGATCGACATCGGCGAAAACTCGGCTGCTTCGATCAGCAAGTCCCGCGTAGCCGACGATACCTCCGTCACTGCGCCGCCCATCACGCCGCCCAACGCAACCGGCACGCGGGCATCGGCAATCGCGCACATCGCAGCGTCGAGTTCGTAAGTGTGATGGTTGATCGCTACGAGCTTTTCGCCCTGCGTCGCCGCGCGGACGATAATCTCCGGCCCGGCGAGCTTGGCGAGGTCGAACGCATGGAGCGGCTGACTGGACTCCATCAGGACGTAGTTCGTGATGTCGACGATGTTGTTGATCGACGCGACGCCAATCGTGGCAAGCCGCTTCGTGAGCCACGCCGGACTCGGGCCAACCTTTACGCCCCGAATCACTCGCGCCGTATACCGCGGACAAAGCTCCGGACAGTGGACGGTGACTTTGGTAATCGACCCGACCGCCGACCCCGTCACCTTGACCGCTGCCGGGGGAATATTCAGCGGCAATCCGAACAGCACGGCCGCTTCGCGAGCCACACCAATGTGCCCCAGGCAATCGGGCCGATTGCTCGTGATCTCCAGGTCGATCGCCCAGTCATCGCCGACGGCGGTGGTGCCTTCGTGATTGAGGCCCGCCATCATTAGGCGAACGGCCAACTCGTCTGGCGTGCAGACGAGCGGAGCGAAGGTCTTGAGCCAGTCCCAGGAGATGAGCATCGGAGATCAGGGGACAGAAGGCAGGGGACAAGGGGCAGAACGAAGACAAGCTTCTCGGTGAATCGTGACGCCTAAAACTGTTCTAGGAACCGCACGTCGTTCTTGTAGAACTCGCGGATGTCGTCGATGGCGTGGCGGCGCATGCATAGTCGCTCGACGCCGAGACCGAAGGCGAAGCCGGAGACTTCGTCGGGATCGTAGCCGACGGATCGTAACACGTTGGGATCGACCATGCCCGCACCGCCGAATTCGAGCCAGCCGTCATTCCAGCTCATGTCGACTTCGACGCTCGGTTCCGTGAAAGGAAAGAACGACGGGCGGAAGCGGATGCGGACGTCGCTGCCGAGGTAGCTGCTGGCGAACAACCGCAGCACCGTCTTGAGGTCGGCCATCGTCACGTGCCGGTCGATCAGCAGACCTTCGATTTGATGGAACATCGGGTAGTGCGTCGCGTCGGCCGTGTCGGGACGATAGACGCGGCCCAGTGCAATGATGCGCACCGGCGGCGGAGTCTTTTCCATCACGCGAATTTGGACCGTGCTGGTTTGACTTCGCAACAGCAGCGTCGGTTCGCTCGTCGCGGCTTGCTTCAACTTACCGCCGGCCGGATCGGCTGCTTTCGCCGTCGAAAGGTAGAAATTTTCGAGCGGGTCGCGGGCCGGATGCGACAACGGGATGTTCAGCGCCTCGAAGTTGTGCCACTCGTCTTCGATCTCTGGTCCGTCGGCGACCGCGAAGCCCAAGCGGCCCATGATGTCCGTTAGCTCGTCGATCGTCTGTGTGATCGGATGCAGATGGCCGAGAACGAGCGGCGTGCCGGGCACGGTCGGATCGAACGCCGGCCCGGTTCGCTTCGCGGAGCCATTCGATGCGAGCCGCTGCTGCGCCGCCGCGAACGACGCTTCGATGGCCTGCTTAGCTTCGTTGAAGTGCTTGCCCGCGAGCGGTTTGTCTTGCTTGGCGACAGCGCCGAGACCTTTTTGGGCGGCTCGCAAACGGCCCGCTTTGGCACCGAGAAAGTCGACGCGGGCCGCCTCGAGCGCTTCGACATCGGCCGCGGAAGCGAAGGCTGTCGCCGCCGCCGAGCGCATCGCTTCCAGTTCGGCGGTGAATTCGGCCAGACCCATTGTCCTAACAGATTATCGGGGTACTGCCACCGGCTGGTCAGCCAGTGCGGACTTCGCGTAGGGTGGGTCGAACGGAGTGAGGCCCACCGAGAAGGACGCCGAAACCTGGTGGGCCTCACTCCATTCGACCCACCCTACGTCACGCAACTACACCGTTGCGAAACGCTATGCCGCGGCCGTCGCGCCGAGCGCGTCCTTGACGAGGGCGAACACGGCGTCGAAAGCTTGTGGATCGCGAATCGCCATTTCCGAAAGCATCTTGCGGTTGGTTTCGATATTCGCTTTGCCCAGACCGTTGATGAACTCGCTATAACGCAAGCCACGCTCGCGGCAGGCGGCGTTGAGGCGGATGATCCACAGCCGACGAAACTCGCGTTTCTTGGCTCGGCGATCGCGGAAGGCGAATGCCTCGGCGCGAACGAGCGTTTCCTTCGCCGTCCGCAAGAGTCCGTGACGGCCGCCGACGTAGCCCTTGACCTTCTTGAACAGCCGCTTCTTCGCCTGATTGCGCGCGGCACCTTTACGTGTACGCATGGTTCAATCTTTCTCACTGTTGGCACATCGGGCCCCCGCCGCAAAGGCCGACGGAAGTTGGTTCGCCCATGTGCCGGGCATCGGGCGGAGCGGGACAGTCGGCCGTTTCGTTTCGCCCGCAGCCGGCAACGCTCATCGCGCTGCTGGCCTATCGCGCGGCGTATTTTCTCGCCACGCGACGTGCCGAAGGCCAGTAGCCTTCGGCGGTTGTTCGGTTAGTAACTTTTTCCAGCCAGCGCTCGTCGGATATTCTTCGACGAGACGTCGGCCAGCACGCGCGTTCCGCGCAAATTGCGGCGGCGTTTCTTGCTCACCCCGGCGGCCAAGTGGCTCGTGCCGGCCGCACGGTGCATGACCTTGCCGTTGGCGGTCACGCGGAACCGTTTTTTGGCTCCTTTGTGGGTCTTTTGCTTAGGCATAACTCGTCGCTCGCGTCGAGAACGGGAAAACTCGGTAATCCCGCATTATAGGAGTCGCCGGCGTTTGCGAAAGGGGACTTATTGCCGCAGCGCTTCCGTTTTCCGTCTCCCGGCTCCCGTGATCGTGGCTGCGCGCCAGGTCGCTACGTGTCGCCAGCAGCCGCTATGTCGCCAACAGTCGCCCAACGCTCTCGATTAGCCGGTCCATGGCGAACGGCTTGCGGATATAGTCGTCGACCCCCAGCATCTCCGCGTATGCTTTGTGACGACTCCCCTCGTTAGCGGTAATCATGATGACTCTTAGCGGCACAGGCCGGCTCCGCCGCAGCTTTTCGAGCACCAAGAACCCGCTCCGCTTGGGCATCATCATGTCCAGGATCATCAAATCGGGGTCTTCCCGTTCGGCCATCGCCAGCCCCTGGTTGCCATCACGGGCGAGCAGCACGGTATATCCCTTCGCCTCGAGCGCGTGGCGAATCGCCTCGACGATCTCGTAATCGTCGTCTACCAGCAACACCCGCTTCCCCGTGCCTAGCTTCGCCGGGGCGTCGCTCTTTGCTTCCGTCTTCGCATCCGTCATCGCAAGTTCCCCGCGGGCCGGTTCGCGTCGGCATCGGCCGTGCCGTAAGCGGTCGCCTAATCAGACCGCAAAGTCCCTCAAAAACCGTTCGTCGACAGCCTAACCAACGCCGGCGTGGCACGCAAGGATTCCGCGACGCCTGCCGATTGCATTCGAGGCCGTTGCCGTCACGGCCCCCGGAAGCACGCCTCGACGGTCGACCAACCGTGGTTTATCGTGAAGCGTCCCCCGTTCGGCCAATCCGCGCTGCCCATGTCCATATCGGCCGCGTCTTGTTTGGGTCGTCCCATCGTCCTCGCCACACCCGCACGGTTTCATGAAGTTCGAAGAACTGATCGTCCTACTGCCGTGCCACAGTCTGGAGGACTTTCCGGTCCATTATGAAGCCGACGAGGCCGAGGCCGTGCTTTCGGCGTGGTCGGCGCTCTGGCATCCTAGGCTGATCGCATCGGCTGCGGCGATGCCGACGTGGCAGCGCGTCGATTGCCCGCCGGAAACGCTGGCCGGACGGTTGGTCGTCGTGCCAGAAATGTGCGATCGTGAACTGCCCGCCGGCTATATCAGCCGGGCGGAAGAAGAAGGCGCGGCGGTCATCCGCAAGCTTCGCCATCGCGGCGAGATCGTCGCGGCGGCGTTGGCCGCCCTCGATGAACGGGATGACAGCGACAATCCGACTGCCAGCAGTTCAACCGACGATCCATCCACAGACGACCTCGCCGCCGATTTTCTCGCCGTCGGCTTTCTCTACCTTCAGGTCGAACTGCTCACCCGCCGCATGCGGTACATGAGCAACATCGATCAGGCCAACTTCAACCAACAGATCGTCGCCGGCGCCACCGCCTATGTCGGCAACGACCAGGAAGAAACCCGCCGCCGGCTGCAAAACTGCTTCGACGTGTTGGCCGAAGCCCGTGAACATTTCTACCCCGTCGACGCCTATCTAATCGACGTGGTCCTGACGGCGTCCACGACGCTTGGCCAGTCGCTGCGCCGGGAAGTCGCCGGTCCAGTTCCGGTCAGCCTGCTCCTTGCCGGCGACGACCTCGCCGCGCTTGCCGATTCTCACGGCGACACGCTCGCCGACATCCGCACGGCGTGGACAGAGAAGCGTATCGGCGTCATCGGTGGATCGTACGGCGCGGCCGACCCGCCGCTGGCCGATCCGGAAACCGTCCTCACGGACTTCCGCCGTGGCTTGAACTTGTACGAGCAGCACCTCGGTCACCAGCCGGCCGTGTGGGGAAGCCGCCGCTTCGCCATCGCCCCGTGGCTTCCGCAGCTCCTCTCGAAGACCGGTTTCGCCGGAGCGTGGCACGTTTCGCTCGACGAGGGACGTTTCCCGCAGAGCGAGCAGGCGAAATCCCGCTGGGAAGGCCTCGACGGCACGGCCATCGACGCCTTGAACCGCCTGCCGCTCGATGCCGCCCGTGCCGATAGTTTTCTCGGCCTTTCGGTCAAGATGGGCGAGTCGATGGACCACCATCACGTCGCCTGCGTCGTGCTCGCCCATTGGCCCGGTCAGGTCGCCTGTTGGCACGAGGATCTTCGCCGCGCCCATCGCTACGCGCCCGTGCTCGGCAAGTTCGTCACCATCGAGGACTTCTTCGGCGAGTCGTCGTCGCCCAGCGTCTTCGTCCGCTTCGAGGCCGACGAATATCGCTCGCCGCTGCTTACGCACGACGTCCTCCGCGAGCGGCCCGATCCAATTTCGCGGCACGTTCGCGATCACCAAGCCGCCGCCGCACGCGCCGCCCACGACGCGCTCCATACGATCGCCGTTGCACTCGGTAGCCAGCCAAACAGCGATGCCCAATCACCCGACGCCCTCATCGCCGCCATCAACGACCGCATTCCCCGCGTCGTCGCGGGCGGCTCTCCCGGCATTCTCGTCTTCAACCCGTTGAGCTTCAAACGCCGCTTGGGCGTCAACATGCCATCCGGCATGGCCACGCCGCACGTCGACGGTCCCGTCCTTGCCGCCGGCGTTGATGGCTCTGTATGCCGCGCCGTGGTCGAAGTTCCGCCGCTCGGTTTCGCCTGGATCGGCGGCGGTGATAGCCAGACAGCCCCGCCAGCGACGCGTGGTCGCGTCAAGCCACCTGCCCCTATGGCCGACGCAACCGGCTTGCTCCAAAACGGCTACATCGAGGCCCACGTCAATCCGGTCACCGGAGCGCTACAATCCTTCCGCGGCGTCAATCACCGCAAGAACCTGATCTCGCAGCAACTCGCGTTACGCACGCCCGGCCCTGCCCGAGCTTCCGGCGATCCGTGGCGCGATCCCGACGAGGCCGCCGTCTACTCGGTCATGGCCGCCGACCGCGTCACCGTCAAGTCCGCCGGCCCCGTGTTGGGCGAGACCGTCGCCGCCGGCCGCCTGCTCGACCGCCAAGGCAAGCGCCTCGCCGGCTATCGCCAAACGTTCCGCCTCTGGCGCAGCCGCCCGGTGCTCGAAATCGACATCGAACTCGACATCGACGAGCCGCCCCGTGCCGATCCCTGGAACTCCTACTACGGCAGCCGCTTCGCCTGGGCAGACGAAACCGCCAACCTCTTTCGCACAGTCGGCGGCCTTCGTCAACCGACCGAACTTTCCCGCATCGAAGCTCCGCATTACATCGACCTCGACTTGCCGCAAGGCATGGTGACGATCTTCACGCTCGGTCTGCCGTACCATCGAGTGAGCGGTCCGCGGATGCTCGACACGCTGCTCGTCACCCGCGGCGAAACGGCCCGCCGCTATCGCATCGCCCTCGGCCTTGGCATTAAACAGCCAATGGCCGCGGCTCTCGATCTGCTAGCGCCGCCAGCCCTGCTCGCCGAACCGACAACCGCCCCAGCCGTCGGCGCGACGAGTTGGTTCTTCCACATCGACGCCAAGAACGTCGTTGCCACGCACTGGTCGCCCATTGTCGAAGACGGCAAACCAGTCGGCTTTCGCACCCGCCTGCTCGAAACGCTCGGCCGTCCGGCGAAAGTTCGCATCTCCGCATTGCACCCCATCGCCACGGCCCAAGAAGTCGACTTCCTCGGCAAAACCGTCTACGACCTAACCACGGAAGATGGCAACGCCATCGCCGAACTATCCGCCGGCCAATGGCTAGCCCTAGAAGCCCGCTGGTAATCGCCGTGCCCTGAATCTCGAATCCCCACCCCCAGCCCCCAACCTCCAGCCCCCGTTCATGATCGTCACCATCGACGGACCCGCCGGTGCCGGTAAAAGCGTCGTCGCGCGGCGGCTCGCCGAGCGTCTCGGCTTCCGCTTCCTCGACACTGGCGCGATGTATCGCGCCGCCGCGCTGGCCGCCCATCGCCGCGGCGTCGACTGGAACGACGCCCAAGCCGTCGCCGACGCCGCCAATGCCGCCAACATCGACGTCACGGCCGAGCGCGTCCTGCTCGACGGTGAGGACGTCACGGCCGCCATCCGCACCGTCGAAGTCACCCGCCTCACCCGCCACACCGCAGGCAATCCCCAAGTCCGAGCGCACCTCGTCGCCCTCCAGCAGCGCGTCGTCGCCGCCGCCGACTTTGTCACCGAAGGCCGCGACCAAGGCACGGTCGCTTTCCCCAATGCCGAGTGCAAAATCTTCCTCACCGCCAGCGCCGAAGAACGCGCCCGCCGCCGCCACGCCGACCTCCTCGCCCGCGGCGAAACGATCGACTTCGACGAAGTCCTAGCCCAACAAAACGACCGCGACGCCAGCGACGCCACCCGCACCGTCGGCCCCCTCGTCCCGGCCCCCGACGCCATCGAAGTTCGCACCGACGGCCTCACACCCGAGGAGGTCGTCGACAAGCTCGCCGCCCTCGTCCAACGAAGGCGTGAGGCTTGAGGCCCGAGGCCTGAGTCGTAAGACTTAGTGCTTATCCCAGAACTGTAGGAGGCGAATCCTTTCGCCGAAAGCACTGCCTAGACCTTAAACCTCATTTGAACCTTGAAACTTGAACCTTGAAAACCGAGACTTCCCCCCATGGGCATCTTCGACCGCTTCCGCAGCAAACCAAAACCCACCACGCAAACACCGCCCGCGCCCGTCTCCGAAGTCGATGTTAACGAAGTCGATCTCGAAGAAGTCGACGCCGTCGATAATGCCACCGATAGCGCCATCGACACCGCCCCCGAATCCCGAATCCCGACCCCCGAATCCCAACCCCCAACCCCCAGCCCCCAGCCCCCAGTCCCCGCAAAGCGCGGCTTCTTCGCCCGCCTAAAAACCGGCCTCTCCAAGACCACCGCGCTCCTCAAGACCGACATCCGCGACCTCTTCAAGCGCGAAGGCCGCCTCGTCGACGACGCCTTCCTCGACGAACTCTTCGCCGCCCTCGTCAAGACAGACATGGGCGTAAAAGCCTCCAAGGAAATCGTCGCCGAAGTCCGCGACAACTTCCGCGCCCGCGTCGCCCAGATGTCCGAAGTCCTCGCCAAGGTCAAAGAGAAGCTCAAGTCGCTCATGGCCCAAGACGAATTCACCGCCGCCGCGCCGCTCGCATTCGCCGAATCCGGCCCCACCGTCCTCATGATCTGCGGCGTCAACGGCTCCGGCAAAACCACCAGCATCGCCAAGCTAGCCAGCCGTTTCCGCGGCGAAGGCAAGACCGTCGTCCTCGGCGCCGCCGACACCTTCCGCGCCGCCGCCGTCGAGCAGCTCACCGTTTGGGCCGCCCGCGTCGGTGCCGAAATCGTCACCGGTCCCCAAGGCTCCGACCCGGCCAGCGTCGCCCACCGCGCCGTCGCCACGGCCATCGAGAAGAAAGCCGACGTCTGCATCGTCGACACCGCCGGCCGCCTGCAAACCCAAACCAGCCTCATGCAAGAGCTGTCCAAGATCCACCGCGTCATCAACAAACAAATCCCCGCCGCCCCGCACGAAGTCCTGCTAGTCCTAGACGCCACCGCTGGCCAAAACGGCGTCAGCCAGGCCAAAGGCTTCACCGAAGCCGTCCAATGCACGGGCATCATCCTCGCCAAACTAGACGGCACAGCCAAAGGCGGCGTAGTCGTCCCCATCCGCCAAGAATTCAAGCTCCCAGTAAAATTCGTCGGCCTCGGCGAAAAACCAGAAGACTTCGCCACCTTCGACCCCAACGAATTCACAGAAGCCCTCTTCGCCGACGCGGAGTAATTTAGCTCCCCGACGTACCTAGCCCTCGGTGAACATACCAGGTGCAATGTGCTCACCATCAACTTGTTGGTCCGCACTGCGCGAAATTGTCAGCCCACGCAACGCCAGCATGTCGTGGTCAAATTCCGAACGCTTCCTTGTTGTTCACGCTGGCCTAAGCAACGGTTAGCAGCCCGTTGAAAAAGGGCGTTTCATGCCGCGGCCGCGGCGAACTTCCGAAGCTCGGTTTGGCGGTTGGAAACGGCGAGTCGGCTTCTTGTGGCCGTTGCGAGCCGCTTGATGGCAAGCCAGGCAAGATCGAGACGC